>DASYGC010000787.1:0-7378 GCA_036000225.1 Ktedonobacterales bacterium
GCCAGCGATCGTGCCCGGGGGCGGCGCGGGCGGGTTCAACAGACACGCCATCTGAGCGAGCGCCACGCATAGGTGTGCTTGCGCGGCACGCGCGCATACCACGTTCGGATGATTGAGGTCGCTTGGTAGCGGCGTCCGGTGGACGCCCCGACCCACGATGCGCCAGCCTTCACCCGCAAGGCGTATCATAGGTCGCCCGTGCCGCAACGCATCGCTAGTGGAACTCTGGATTCACACCGCTTCGCTCACACCACCGACGCTCGAGTGCGGACGCAATCCCGCGTGGCAGTCCCTACATCGTGCGCCATTGGGCGCGGAAGCGAGCACCCCGGCCACGGGCTTAGCTCGTGCGCCGCTTGTTGCCGCGCCGCTTGTGTCGCCGGCGCCTGCCAGATCGCCGACTGCCGTGCGGTGCATGCCGCTGTCGCGCACCGTGCCCGCCATGTGGTGGCCTGGCAGGTGAGGCCGCGTGGAGGGCATGCGCCCCGTCGGCTACCCGCACAGTCGGCGTCGCTGCTCTGGTGCTGGTATGTGCGCCAGAAGCGCCGGGAACCGGCTCCACTCGGGCCATGCGCGCTTGGAGAGCAGCTAAACCGGCGCGGCCTGCCCGCTTGAGTGCCCAGACCACCCTGTCTACCTGCTTGAGCTGGCGGCGCGCGGCTGACACTGCCCGCTCCGTCCCCAGCTTGGCGCTCACGGCCTCGAGGACCATCAGGTCCTCAATACCCAGGCGCATCAGCGCGAGTACGGCGAAATAGACGATGACAAAGGGGAGCACCAGGCCCATCGCACCCACAATGGCTAGTTTTCCGTACCCGACATGAATCAGTGGGCGTATCAGGAGACCAACGGCCGACGCCACTGCTCCCGCCAGAAGTGGCTTCATTAGCGTCCAACGATAGGGCTGCAATTTCATTGTCCACCACACCTCGACGAACGCCACCACATTGAGGAGGATGACGGTGAGTGTGGCCGCAACCGCCGCACCGATCACGTTGAAACGTGGCGTGAGCGCGAGGACCAGTATCAGGTTGACGACCAGGATGCCTGCCATGTTGCACCAGATGACCCGCTGACGGCCGGTCATGGTGAGGATCTGATAGACCGATCCTGTCCCCGCGCTCACCAGACTGCCGAATGCCAGGATAACCAGGGCGGCCGTCGCGTTCCGATACTCCTTGCCAAACAATCCCAGAATCGCGTCGTGGAAGATCAAGCAGCAGAGGAAGACTGGCCAGGCCAGCGAGAACGCCCAGCGCGTCACCAGGGCAAACATGCTTTCAAGCTGCGAATGCTCGCCGCGCGCGTAAAACTCAGAAATCATGGGCGAAAAGATAATGTTGAGCGCCAGGAGCGGCATGGCGACTAGATAGCTAATCCGATTCGCCACACCGTACAGGGCAACCTGGCCAGGTGTGGCAAACCCGCCCAGAAAGAGGACATCGGTGGATTGTATGGTCGTGAAAGCCATCACACTGAATATCATCGTGGTGCCAAAGCGCAGCCACGTATTCGCGTCATACTCGGGGATACTGGTCTGAATACGATGCTTTGTCGCTCGTCTGAGCCATACCCATCCCACCGCTATCGAGATCGCGACTCCGACAATGTTGGCAAGAATAAGGGCTTCCAGGCGCAGGCCAAACACATAGAAAACGATCAAGAAGATCAGGGTACAACCAGGGTCAATGACCTTGTCAACATACATTTGCCATTTGATGGCCTTCAGCGCGCGTAGCGCACTGATTAACATGCCTTGCACCGCAATCAGGGGAATCAATAACGCGGCTTCCTTGAAAGGGATATCATAGATTGCATGGTGATAGACCGAATTCGCCAGCATCGAGGAGATCAGATAAAACACAATGGCACACAGGATGCCAAGCATAGTTGGAGTCGCAACCGCAAAGCGTAACAGGCCGGCGGCAAGAGTGTGCTTACCGCCGGCGCGGTAGCCGGGCAGAAACCGCAACATCACGGTGTCCAGCCCAAGTTTCGGGAGGAAACTGATGAATGTCACCGTACTCAAGGCCACCACGAAGACCCCATACGCACCCTGGGTCACCATGTGCGTCATGGCGATGGTCGCGGCGTAGCGGAGCACACCGGAGAGGAGATTCCCCACGCCGGCTATTGCCGCTCCTCCCGCCGTGCTAACAACGACTTCCTTCTGGCTCACGGGATCCGCTACCGCGGTACTGACCGGATCTGGTCGGTCCCGCACCGCGATGGCCATACCGCCCGCCCGATCCTCCGCTTCTGGTGTCATCGGGCCGATCTCTCTTCCTCCGCCGGAACGCTTCGCGCAAGCGCAAGCGCGAACACCACCCAGGGCAGTGGTGTCGCCATCGAACCATCGAGGGATTGCGCGCTCGATACCACGCCCTGGACCCAGTTTAGGCATTCGAGTACTTTGGAGTAAATGGGCGATGTGCCCACTTGAACTGGGGCAATTGCCCGGGTCGGTCGAACCGTCGCGCAACTGGCGCGCGGAAGCCACCCACCAAGATGAACCGGCGATGCGTCGCACGGGCGGTGGTGCACGGGCGTGGGCGAAGGGGACCGTGGCACAGAGTGAGATGTCACGCCCCGCCCGCTAACTGGGAGTTAGGCGCAACCTGGCGATGAATACGCGAGCGCTCGCGATGCGGTACAATACCAGGCGACGATCTATGTGTGGAGCGCCTATGACGGACTGGGCGGTCTGTCCCATTGAGTATGGATGCCTTCTTCATTTACTCTACAGGAGAGCATCGCGATGGTAAGACAGTGCGGAACATTTGCGGCGTCATGGTTCAGTTCCACCGCACCTTCATTGCGTATATGATGCAACCAGTGGCATCGACGTGTAAGGAGTTACCGCATGCGCGTTGTGATCTTCGGCGTTGATGGTCTGACATTCCGCATCCTGCATCCCCTGATCGAGCGTGGAGACCTCCCAAATTTCGCCCGCCTGCAACGCGAGGGAGTGGAATCCGAGTTCATCTCGACGGTTCCCGCGTTGACGCCACCTGCCTGGACATCATTGGTCACCGGTCTCAAGCCCGCCAAGCATGGTGTCTTCGATTTCTGGGACTTTGACCTCGCTACTCCCGGCAGCCGGCCCACTCCCGTCACCTCCCGCAAAGGCGGCAAGGCGATCTGGAATATTCTCAGCGAGTACGGCAAGCGGGTCATTGTCATGAATGTTCCGGTGACCTACCCACCCGAGGCGGTCAACGGCATCATGGTCAGCGGACTGCAGACTCCTGGCATCTCGTCTTCCTTCACCTATCCGGCGACTTTCAAAGATGAACTCCTCCAGGTCATTCCAAACTACCGCATTGATCTGAAACTCGACGAAACGTCGCCCAGATACGTGGACATGGTGCTTGACATGACGGAGAAGCGCATCCAGCTCCAGGAACATCTGCTCTCCGAACATGCGTGGGACTTCGCGTTTCTCGCTTATGTTGGACCTGACCGCCTGCAGCACGTTGCCTGGGATTCGATCTCGACACTCAGTCATGCGGCCACGACGTATTATCGCATGCTTGATGATGCGCTGGGACGAGTGCTCGCCCGGTTGACGGATGACGATGTCCTATTCGTCGCCTCCGATCACGGGTTCGTCGGAGCAACTAACTGGATTTTTATCAATGAGTATCTGCGTCAGCACAATCTCCTGTCGTATGGATCGCCGATGGCGACCAGCCGAGCCAAACTGGTGGGGTACACCCGCGAGGCAGCGCGAAAACTGGGCATTTTGAACCTGATGCGCCAGGGGCGCAAACGGTATCGTCGGGCCCTGGGCGACGAGATCGTTCCAAAGAGCCAACCGGAATACTACCCAAGCGTGAGAGGGGTGGATTGGCAGCACACCCGCGCCTGCGTTCCATCTGCCAGCGCGTTCGGCGCTGGGTATGCGGATGTCTTTATGAATGCCGATGCGACTGAGGCGGACATGGAGGAGTTGCGACAGGCACTGGCGGCTGAACGACATCCGGAAACCGGGGAGCCACTCGCCGACGCGATCTATGCCACTGATGCGTTCGGCATTGGCCCATTCCGTCCGCCTGAGGAGCATCTGATTCTCGCGGCACGCACGGGAATGGCGTTCCATTTAGGCATCGGACGGCCTAGTCTCTGGGGCCCGCTGGATAAGATCATGGGAGTACATGAGAAGGAAGGCGTGTTCTATGCCTGGGGAGCTGGCATCCGCCGTGGTGCCCAGATTGATCCACTGCAGATCTATGATCTCGTTCCGACCGCACTCCAGGCCCTAGGCATTTCCGTCGATGAACCGTTTGATGGGCGCGTCGCCCAGGAGGTCTTCGCCGCTGAGACACCCGCGGGCGACGCGCGGCATGAAGACAGTCTGGTCGTTCGCAAGCTAAAACGTCTCCAATCTGGTGCACATCCGATGCCATAAAGCAGCGGTCGGCACCGGGCACACACCTTTCGGTAGGTTGCTGATCGGGCTCCAGCGACAAACTGGGCCCACGTGTCTGGCCCTCAACAACCAATGGAGAAAGCAGGACACGACGATGGATGCCGGGAAGCGGCCGCGCAGGATCGCCTATGTCACGTCGGGCGATCCCTACACACCGGGAAAGAAATCGTGGTCTGGCACCCTCTACCACGTTGGTCTGGCCCTCCAGAAGTTCTGTGGCGACGTGACATTCATGGGACCAATGGATGCCGTTGTCGAGCGGTTGGCCGGCAAAGTCGTCCACGTCGGGGCCAAGGCGCTTTTGCATAAGCGCTACATGTATCACCATAGCGCGTTTGTCGCCAGGCGGTTCGGGAGGCTTGCAACAAAGCGGCTCGCACGCGCGGAGCAACCCTTCGACTTGATTGTCGCGTGCGGCGCCGTAGATGTCGCCTACCTCGAGACCGATGTTCCGATCATGCTAGTCCTCGATGCGACACATGCCCGCGTCTGCCAGTACTATCCGAACTACTCGAATCTGCTAGGCCAATCATGTCGTGAGCTCGATTCCATCGAGAACAGAGCCATTCGGAAAGCTGCACTGCTGCTCTATGCTACCAATTGGGCGGCGCAATCGGCGATCGAAGACTACCATGCGGATCCCGCCAAGGTGCATGTCGTTCCATTTGGGGCGAATCTCGACAGCCAACCGCTCCACACTGTGCTGGCAATGCGAAAGCGATCAGATAGGTGCCGCTTGCTCTTCGTCGGCGTGAACTGGGAACGAAAGGGTGGCGACATCGCGGTCGAGACGCTGAAGCGGCTCGAAGCGCTGAACATCCCAGCGGAACTCATCGTCTGCGGTTGCATCCCTCCGAGCGACGTATCACACCCTTCGATACGCGTCATTCCTTATCTGAACAAGCACGATCCTGAACAGCGCGCGGAACTTGACGCGCTGTATCTGAGCTCAGATTTTCTCCTGCTTCCGACGCGCAATGAATGCTACGGCATCGCGTTTTGTGAGGCGAGCGCCTTCGGCTTGCCCGCCGTCACCACCCATACAGGCGGTGTGCCGGAAATCGTGCGCGATGGCGAGACTGGATTCGTGCTGCCGCTGAGTGCCCGTGGCGAGGCGTATGCCGCGGTGATTGCGCGGGCGTATGGTGACGAAGCGCGTTACGCCGAGCTGGTCAGCGCGAGTCGGTCCGCGTTCGAGGATCGGCTGAACTGGGACGCCTGGGGTACATCTGCCGCGCACTTAATTGAAAACACGCTCGGCCGCACTTACGCACCACCGGTGTCGGACGTGTTACGACCGGGCTGATGAGCCATATTTTCGCGGATCGGCGAGGCAACGTCATCGGCCGCGACCGATGAGGCAAGTGGTGCGCTAGAACGCGGTCGAACGACGAGGACACGCAATGGTACAGCCAGACGATGCCCTGAAGGAGAGCGCAGCAGCAACGCTGCATGTCACTGCTCTGTGCGACTCTGAGGCTTTCGAAACGCTGCGCGGTGAATGGGAAGCACTGCTGGAGCGTGCGCCACGGGCGACCGCGTTCCAATGCCCCGATTGGCTGGCCACCTCGTGGCGCTTGAGCCACGGTCGTCAAGCCATCCAACTGCTCAGCGTGCGTGATGACGCCGGGGAGATGGTGGGGATCATGCCGCTGCGGTACCAGCACTATGGACGTTGGCCGTGGCGCTTGCGCGTGCTGCGCTGGCTCGGTCAGGATAAGACCGGCCTCACCGAGACGCTGGGCCCAGTGTTCGCGGCCGGCTATGAGACTGCCGCAATGCGCGCGGTGCTCACCTACCTTGGTCGGGGCGCGCGCGAGTGGGACATCCTCGAGTTGCCCCGCACGCCAGAGCCACTCGCCCTGATGTTTCGTGACTGGACCCAGGAGATGGGCTATAAGGTCATGGACTTCGCGGCGGCCAGCCGTCTCTACATCCACTTAGCCGCTGACTGGTCATCCCTCCAGCGCACTCTGAGCAAGAATCTACGCAGCAATCTGGCCCGCTGTCGCAACCGTCTCGATCGAGAGGGACATGTTGTATCGTTTTCGATGCTCGCCGACCCCGAAGCGATAGTGGCCGCACTCCCTCGCTTCTTCGAGCTCCACCGAATGCGCTCAGAAGCCGCGGAGATGAAGCAGCATAACGACTACTTCCCCACACAAGCAAACCGCGATTTTGTGGTGGAGATGGCACGGATACTGGCACCGCGCCAACGCCTCCTGCTGGCGCAGATGGAGGTCGATGGAGCGGTCGTAGCTACCCAATTGTTACTCTTCCAGAGCCAGACGATGTCGGCCTACTATTCCGGCTTTGATCCTCAGTGGCGCCAATACAGTGTCATGACGTTGCTCACACGGGCGTGCGTCGAATATGCGATCGCGCGGGGCATGAGTTGGGTCGATCTCACTGAGGGATCCAGGAGTCAGGCCAAGCGCCAGTGGGGCAACGAAGAGCTTATGAGCTACCACGTGCTCATCGCGCGGCCACCCCTGCTCACCGTCCTGGCGGCGCGAGCGTTGCTCAAGTGGTATGCCACGCGAGCGCGCCGCGACGTGCGACCCTCCAGCAAAGGGAGTGACAGCTAGCTAGCTGCCTCAATCAGAAACCGAGCTCCGCGATCACGGTTGCCCACTGGTTGTTCGCGGCCGCGTACTCCGCGGAGATCCACACCCTGGTCGGGTCGGTCGGATCCAGCGTGGCACTCGTGATGTCGCCCCAGCGCTGGGCCGTCGAGCCGTGACTCCCGGTGAACGGTCCAAGTCCAGCTTGGATGGAGCCAAAGTAGGGCAGGGTATTGGCTAGATCGGTGGCCTGGCGCGCCGCGTAAGCCACACTCACGAAGGTACTCGCATTGGAGACATTGTAGACCAGGAACGCGCTTCCATCCGCCGTGACCGTCATCGCGGGAATGTACAGGGAGCTCCCAGTCATGGAGTGAATACC
>DASYGC010000788.1:0-1683 GCA_036000225.1 Ktedonobacterales bacterium
GCTGCTGATGGCCGCCGCCTTCCGCCCGCTGTGCGCGCGGCTCCAGGACCGCATTGACCAGCTCCTCGATCGCCGCCGCTACCAGGCGGCACGCACAATTGCCGCCTGGCGCCCCACGCTGCGCGAAGAGCTTCACCTGGACCACCTGTGTGCCCGGCTGGTCGAAGTCACCCAGAAGGCACTGGAACCAGATCGGGCCGCGCTCTGGTTGCGCACGGCCCCGACGATGCCGGCCTCGCACCTCGCGAGTCTGGGCTCATCGCCCTCCAACGCCGCTGCCGCTTTCAGGACCGCCAGCGCCCCCGCGCCGCTGACCGCACCGGAGGTACACGACCCATCCGCCCTCCTCTTGCGCCGCCAGGCTGGCACACCCACCACCGCACCGGCGTCGCCCGCGTTCGCCATCGCCGGCGATGATCCCTCGCGCGCCGCCTGGTTGCACGCCTCCAGCGTGCTGGAGCTCGACCATCTGCCCCCCGGCCCCTCAGCCGCCGCCACCCTGCGCGGCGACGGGCTGCGCCTCGCCCTGCCGCTGGTCAGCCAGGGCGAGTTGGTCGGGGTGCTGGCGCTAGGATCGCCCAAAGCCGGCCCGCCCTATACGATGGACGAGCGTGAGCTGCTCGCCAGCCTGGTGGCCGAGGTCGCCCCCGCGCTGGCGGCGGCGCGGGTGGCGCAGGTGCACGACACCGAGGCCCGTGGTCGCGAACGCCTTGAGCAGGAGATGGCGACCGCGCGTCGCATCCAGGAGTCGTTGCTGCCCAAGACCGTCCCCCTATTGGACGGCTGGCACTTTGCCGCGTTCTACCAACCGGCGCGCGAGGTCGGCGGCGATTTCTATGATTTCCTGCCGCTGGCCGATGGCCGGTTGGCCATCATCCTGGGCGATGTCACCGATAAAGGCGTGCCCGCCGCGCTGGTGATGGCCACCACCCGCAGCATGTTGCGCGCCGCCGCGCAGAGCAATGCCCAGCAGGTGGCCTCGCCCGGCGATGTGCTGGCGCGCGTCAACGATCTGCTCTATGCTGATCTGCCCGCCAGTATGTTTGTCACCTGCTTTTATGCGATTCTCGATCCGGTCAGTGGCATCCTGCGCTACGCCAATGCCGGCCAGGACCTGCCCTACCTGCGGCGGGCCAATGACGACGTGGCGGAACTGCGCGCCACCGGTATGCCGCTCGGCCTGATGCCCGCCATGCGCTATGAGGAGTGCGAAGCCCTGCTCGCGCCGGGCGCCAGTGTCCTGTTCTACAGCGATGGCCTGGTCGAGGCCCACAATCCCGACCGCGAGATGTTCAGTTTTCCGCGCCTGATGCGCGTGGTGGGCCAGCACCCCGGCGATACCAACATGATCGAGCTGCTGCTGGCCGATCTGGCGGACTTCACCGGCGCTGGCTGGGAGCAGGAGGATGATGTCACGCTGGTGGTGCTGCGGCGCACCACCGCCGACCCAGCGCCAGAGCCACGCACCAGCGCCAACGATTCCCCCACGGCGGTTGCCGGCAACCCTGACGATACAACCGGCGATATCCTCGCTCCGGCTGGCGTTGGGGCGTATGGCGATACGCCCGCTGACGCCGCGACCGGTAGCGATTCACCCGCTGGCGCTGACGCCACTCCCGGACGCTGGCAGACCCTGGCGGATTTCGAGCTTCCCAGCGAACCCGGCAACGAACGCCTGGCGAT
>DASYGC010000789.1:0-2687 GCA_036000225.1 Ktedonobacterales bacterium
CGCTGGCAGTTCCCCCGCGTCAGTCGCGCGTGGCGCGTCAATCGCTGGCGTACCCGCTGTGCGGCCCCGCGCCTGCCGGGCCGCGGCGCGCAGATGAATCACGAGCGTATCCAGATCGCCAGGTGCGGTGGTGAAGCCCGCCGCCTGCGCATGGCCACCAAAATGCCGCAGAAGCTCGGCCCGTTGCCCCAGCGCCTCCACCAGATTGAGCCCCACCGGCCCACGCATCGATCCCCGGCACTCCGTCTCGCCCCGGCTGACCACGATGACGGGCCGGTCGAACTCCTCAGTCAGCCGGTTGGCCACCAGGCCGATGATCCCCAATGGCCACCCATCCCCGGCGGCAAACAGCACCGGCTGGCTCACCTGCAACTGCGCGAGTACTTGCGCGCGTGCCGCGACGACCACGGCATCGGTGGCCTGCTGCCGCGCCGCGTTCAACTGCTCCAGTTCGCGCGCCAGGCGTGTCGCTTCGTCGTGATCCTCGGTGGTCAACAGGTGCAACGCCACCAGCGGGTCGCCCATGCGCCCGGCGGCATTCAGCCGCGGCGCCACGGCAAAGCTGATATCGCGCTCGGTGGCGGTGCCCATTTGCACACCCGCCTTGTCCAGCAGCAGCAACAGGCCGGCACGCGGGCGCGTATTCAGCCGGTGCAAGCCCGCGCGGACAAGTGCCCAGTTTTCCGGCGTCATCGGCGCCATATCCCCCACCGTGCCGATGGCTACCAGGTCCAGCAGCGCCTCCAGAGTGGCTATGCGGTCAACGCTGCCGCCCGCCGCCAGCAGCACCTCGGCTACGCGGAAGGCGACGCCCACCCCGGCCAGATTGGCGGCGGACGATGGACAGCCCGGCTGCCGCGGGTTCACCAGCGCGACCGCCGGCGCCAGCGGCCCCTGTGGTAGATGATGATCGGTAACGATCACGTCGATGCCAAGGCGGGCCGCCAACTCCACCTCCGCGACATTGGTCGTGCCGCAGTCGGTGGTCACCAGCAATTGGGTACCCTCGGCGGCCAGCGCCCGTACCGCTTCCTCGCTCGGGCCCCGGCCCGCCGCGTCGCGCGCCGGCACGTAGGCTCGCGCCGCGATGCCAATCGCCAACAGCGCCAGCAGCATCACCGCGCACGAGGTCAGGCCGTCCACGTCGAAGTCGCCAAAGACCACCACCTGCTCGCCGCGCTCAGCCGCCCGCCGAATACGCTCGACCGCGGCATCCATGCCCAGGAGTTGGGGCGGTTGCGCGCGCCAGGCCGCATCCATGAACTGGCGCGCCGGCTCGCCGCGCAGGCCGCGATTGGCCAGCAGTTGCACCTGCAGGCGGGTCAGATCGGGCGCCGCGGCATCCAGTTGTGCCAGCGGCAACTCTGGCGCGAGCTCCCACTGGCGGGGCGCCGGTGCCGCTTCGGCGCCGCGCGCGGCGCCGTTCTGCCCATGGCTTCCCGCGCCTGCCATACGCCACATCCTTTCACACATGATGCGCTGACGCTCACCGGATCGCTTGGTTCACGCGGGCGTTCATCGGAGCGCAGCAACATCCCCACAGTACGCCGCAAGTTGGGCAGCGAGGCGCGGCGGCAAGCCCTCACGGCAGCACGCGCTCGAACACCTCGTTGCCCAGCAGCCGCCCGCGTTCGGTCAGTCGAATCCAGTCGTCGCGCACCTCCACCAGCCCCAGCTCGGTGACATCGGCCAGGCGCGCGCCAAACATGCTCGCGAACGTGCGTCCATAACGACGCGCGAAGTCGTTCAGTGAGAGTCCCTCGACCAGCCGCAGTCCCAGCATCGCGGTCTCAGCCATTTCCATTTCCGGGCTGATGACTTCGACGTCGACAATGGCACCGCCGGGCAAGTTCTCGTCCCGCGCGTCATCGTCGGTTCTCGCGCCGGCTGTCGCGTCGCGCTGGCCGTGCGTCGTGTTGACTACTCGGCCAATATACTCATGAATCGGGCGCGCCTCCGCATAGCGCCGGGCGCCAAACCACCCGTGCGCGCCCGCTCCCAAGCCGACATAGGGCAGGTTACGCCAGTAGGTCAGGTTATGCTGGCACTGGTGCCCCGGCAACGCCCAATTCGAGATCTCGTACTGCTGGTAGCCAGCGGCGGCCAGCCGTTGCGCGGCATATTCATAGTGGTCGGCCGCCACGTCGTCGTCGGCTGGCCGCACGCGGCCCTGTGCTACCCAGCGGTGCAGCGGCGTGCCCTCCTCCACGATCAGCGAATAGAGCGAGAGATGCTCTGGCGCCAGCGCCAGAGCGCGTTCCAGCGTGGCACTCCAGGTATCGAGCGTCTGGCCGGGCAGCGCGAAGATGAAGTCGAGGTTGATGCTGGTGAAGCCGGCATGGCGCGCGGCGTGCAGCGCGTCCTCGATCTCCGCCGGCGTGTGGATGCGACCCATCCAGCGCAGCAGACCGGCGTCGAAGCTCTGCGCACCCATACTCAGCCGCGTGATGCCCACTGCGTGCAGCTCGCCCAGATGCCCCCGCTCGATGGCGCCGGGGTTAGCCTCCAACGTGATCTCGGCGGCGGCATCGACCGCGAATGCCTGGCGCGCAGCGCCCAGCAGCCAGGCTACCTGGTCGGCAGTCAGCAAGCTGGGCGTGCCCCCACCGAAGAAAATCGTGCGGCAGCGCCGTGGCCGTCCATCCGGCAGGCGCGCGCGCTCACCCGCCAGTGCGATCTCGGCGGCG
>DASYGC010000790.1:0-5140 GCA_036000225.1 Ktedonobacterales bacterium
GCGGTGCTGCCGCTGGGTGAAGCGGTCGCGCTCTTTCGCGAGCGGGCCCAGGCCGTTCGGCCTGAGGGGGTGTTCGCGGCGGCGGAAGTCGCTGAGATCTGTGAACGAGTGGATTGCCTCCCCCTGGCCATCGAACTGGCAGCGGTACAGGTCAGGATGCTGTCGCTGCGCCAACTGCTCGAACATCTGACGCCTCGCCTGCCGCTCTTGCGCGGCGGCGCTCCAGACCTGCCCGCGCGCCAGCGCGCCATGGAAGATGCGATCGGCTGGAGCTACGATCTGCTCACGCCGCCCCAGCAGAGGTACTTTCGGGCGCTGGGTGTCTTTGTGGGCGGCTGGAGCCTCGCGGCGGCCCAGGCCGTCTGTTGGGACACGGGGGCGCTTGGTGCGCCGGCACCGCCCGAGGCACTGCTCATGTTGGCGGCGCTGGTGGATGCCAGTCTGGTCCAGGCCGAGATGGCGGCGGATGGTAGCGTCCGCTTCCACCTGCTGGAGTTGATGCGCGAGTACGCGCTGGAACGGCTACGCGCCGCGGGCGAAGATGGCGCCTGCCGACGCCGGCACGCCATCTACTTCGCGCGGCTGGCGGAGACCGCGGCGGCCCTGGGACCGGGAGCGGTGCCGCTGGTGCGGGAGCTGCCGAACGCCCGCGCTGCGCTGGAGTGGGCAGAGGAGCGGCAGGCGGCGGAACTCGGATTGCGGCTGGCTGGCTTTGCCCGGCTGTGGCACATCCAGGGACAGATCAGCGAGGCGGTGCGCTGGCAGGAACGCATGCTGGCGCTCGACCTGGCGGCGCGGGAGCGGGGCGAGCCAACGGCACCGCGCACGCTGCGTGTCGCGCGCCTCTATGGACTCGCGCGTACCCTGCTGAGCGCTGGTCAGCTGGAGCGGGCCGATGCGCTGGCCGCTGAGGCGCTGGATCTGGCCCAGCGCAGCGACGACCAGAGCGGGATCGCCAACGCCTACACGACCCGCGGACTGATTGCCCAGGCCAGCGACCGTCTCGAACAGGCCGCGACCGCATTTGCCGCGAGTTACGCGCATGCTCGGCTGGCCCGAGAGAGCAGCATCACGACCCTGGCCCTCGTTCACCTGACGGACCTGGCGCGGCTGCGCGGCGACAGCACGAGTGCCGCCACACACCTGGAAGCCGCGCTGGCCAGCGCGCGGGCCACTGGCAATGAATGGGAGCTCGCCATGATTACCACCATGCTGGGCCAACTGGCCCAGCAGCGCCAGGACTACGCACAGGCGCGCGCGCACTATCGCGCCAGTCTCGCGCTGCTCGACACCTTCGGGAGCCCCACCTACATCGCCTGGTGCCTGGAGAGCCTCGCCGCCACGCTCTGCGCCCAAGGGCACCATGCCTGGGGCGCGTGCCTGTGCGCCGCGGCGGCGGCGATGCGCCAGCATGCCAGCACACCCCTGCCACCTGCCGAACGCGAGGCGTTCGAGCAGACGATCGCCACCGCCCGGGCCGCGCTGGGCGATCCAGCCTTTCGCGCCCAGTGGGAAGCGGGTTCCGCGCTCACGCGGGAGGCGGCGGTTGCCGACACACTGGAGCGGCTTGCACCCCGATAGGGTACGCGTGTGCTAGGCAGCCGCCCCGCGCGCCACCCAGGCCGTCACAGGCCGCCCGCTCCCCCTCACCTGCCAGCCGCCACGGCGCGCGGGCGCCAGACGTGGTATCATGGCGCACACAGCGTGTGGGCGAGAGTAGACAAGGGGTTGGGGTGCGTATGGACCTGCGAGCAAGCGCGGGCGTGACCGGGCGCGAAGGGACCATGCTGGGACCCTACCAGCTGATCCGCTCGCTTGGGCGTGGCAGCGCGGGCGAGGTCTATCTGGCACAAGGGCCGGGGCGCGACGGGCAGCCAGGCGAGGTCGCCGTGAAGGTGCTGCATGGCGACGCCCACGATCCCGCGGCGCGCGCGCTGGCGCAGCAGGCGCAGACGATGGCGGAGTTGGCCGATCCGCATGCGCTGCCGGTGTACGCGGTGGGCCAGGCGGGCGACACGCTCTACGTGGCGATGGCCGCCGCACCCGGACGCTCGCTGGAGACGCAGATGCGCAGCGCGCGCGCGAGCGGGCTGTGGCTGCCTCTGGACCACCTGCCGGCGGCGCGGGTGGTGGCGGACCTGGGACGCGTCTTGCAGGCGGCGCACACGCATGGCGTGGTGCATGGCGACCTGACGCCCGCCAATCTGTTCGTGCGCTCCCGGGCGGATATCGGGTTGCGCGTCGCGGTGGCGGATTTCGGCCAGGGCATGGTGGTCCAGGCGGCAGCGCGGGCGGCGGCCAGCGGGGCCGAGTGGGCGGTCGCACGGCTGTGGTGCGCGGCGCCCGAGCAGCTCAGTGGGCCGGCAACGCCCGCCAGCGATCAGTATGCGCTGGCGACGATCGCCTATCTGCTGCTGACCGGGCGTTATCCCTTCAGCGGCAACGCGCGCACGCTGCCCACGGCCCTGCTGCGCGAGCCACCCCCTCCACCGGCGCGGTTCAATCCCGCGCTGTCGCGCGCGGCGGAGGCGGCGCTGCTGCGCGGACTGGAGAAGACCCCCGAGGCGCGCTTTCCCACGGCGACGGCTTTCGCGCGGGCCCTGTGCGAGGCGCTGGCGACGGAGATGTCCTCTGCGCCGGCCCCTCCGCGCGAATGGGGAGGGGGCCCAGCGGGCGAGGGCGTACATCCGTACGCCGCTACGGATGGGCGAGGAGGGCGAGCAGTGGGCGGGCGGTCATACGAAACGGTGGATGGGCGCGCAGGGGAATCAGCGGCGGAGGACGGACCGCCGTACGGTCCGCTGGATGGGCGGGCAAACGGAGGCGAAGGGCCGGGGATGCACGGGGACGGCTCCGCTGGGCAGGGAGCACCGGTAGGGAGCGGTGCGGGCGGTTCCGCTGGGCATGGGGCGACGGCAGGAGCATCGTTCAAGCCGACGGGGATCGCGGTGGTGGATCGCGCGCTGGCGCGGGTGGATGGGGTCTCGGGCGGCCGAGCGGGGGCGCTGCTGCATGTCGGCAGCTATCTGCTGAGCGGCGGCTTCGCGGCGCTGGTGAACCTGATCGGGCTGTATCTGCTCTACGACGTGCTGCAACTGGCGGTGCCCGATCAGGTGCACTTCCTCATCGCCTACACGCTGGCCTCCGAGGCCTCGATCGTGGCGAACTTCATCCCCAACGATCGCTTCACGTTCAGCCGGTTGCCGGGGCACGCGCGCTCGTGGTGGGTGCGCTGCCTGCGCTTCCACTCCACCTGCATCGCGGGCACCCTGCTGACGCTGGTCATCAGCGATACGCTGCACTTCTGGCTGGGGTTCCCCGCGCTCATCGGCCAGGCCATCGCCATCCTCATCGCGCTGATCTTCAACTTCAGCATGCACCACCTGTGGACCTACCGGCACCTGCGGCTGGGCGCGTGAGCACATATCACGCGATGCGCGAAAGCGGGCCGCGAATTAGAGGGCAATTGGGAGATCGGTTGCGTTCCACACAGTGGCGCACACGTGCGCGCTGTTCCCGTCCAGTCCGTTGGGGTTTACGGGTTATTCGTGACCTGTCATTAGGTAAACTCTCGGGGTCTCGCTATCCGTCGTGGCGACGCCGCGCTACGGGTGTAGAGCAGCGTCGCTCTGGGCCATGTGCTGCCCACGCCTTCACCCGAACCGGGTGTAACCTGACGGCGTAGCGGATAGGACGCGATGATTACGCGATGGAGCGCGAGACACAAAGGAGATCCGCGATGACGCCTGATCTGACGCACATCTGGCTGCTGGTCGACGATATGCCGCGCGCACTCCACTTCTACCGCGATACGCTGGGCCTGGAGGTCGCGAACAACCTGGGCCAGTACGTGGAGCTGAAGGCAAGCGGGGGCTTCATGCTCGCGCTCTTCGAGCGCGCGGCGCACCAGGCGGGCGAGCCAGCGATCGCGCTCAGCCCGGTGAGTGGACAGCGCACGACGTTAGCCTTCGAGGTCGAGTCGCCCGATGCGAGCTATGCCAGCCTGCGCGCGCAAGGCGTGGAGTTCGCCAGCGTGCCCACCAACCAGGCCGACTGGGGGCTGCGCACGGTCTTCCTACGCGATCCCGATGGCAACCTGCTCTGCCTGTACGGCGGCATTCCCGCCTGAACGGGCATCCTGAATGGGCATGGGGAACGCACGAGGATCGCCGAATCGGTAACGAACTATTGAGCGCACACCCGTGTGCCACGACGCAACGGGCGGTGGCGCGCTATGCGGGCGGTTCCATGTGGTGCGGCTGGTCCTCGGTTGGCTGCCGCTGCGTCGAGCGCAACCAGAGCGATACGTGCGCTGGCTGCATCGTCTGGTGCACCACGCCCACCAGATGCTGGCGCAGCGTTTCCACATCGGTCTCGGCGCGCAGTGTGGCGCCGAACGTGGCGAGGGTTCGGGCGGCATCGTACTTGCGGCGGTAGAAGCGGCGGTCGATGGCCGCCTGTAGGCGACGGCGCAATGGGGTGAAGAGCGCGGCGATCAGCAGGGTGAAGGCGACGATGAGCACCGGCGACTGCTGGGCGGCCTGGCCGGGCACCAGTGGGCCGAGCAGCGCTTGCGCGCCGTAGACGCCGCCAAAGTAGACGGCGGCGAGCACGGCGGTGAGCGAGCTATAGACCAGCGCCCGGTTGATGATGATATCGATATCCCACAGGCGCGAACGCAGGATGGCGATGGCGATCGAGACGGGGATCAAGATCAGGGCCAGTTGCCACCTCCCGCTCCACGCCAGGACGAAGGCTACTGAGGTGTTGAAGAGCGTATCCTGGGTGGCTGGTGAGAGCAGCGAAACAAGGACTTGCGGTACGACGATGATCAGCACGGCGACGACGATTCCGAAGACGATCCATTTGGTCTGCTCGCGCTCCACAGAGATGGAGACACGCTGGTAGCGATAGACCTGGGCGACGAGCGCGCTGAGGAAAAAGGCGAAGAACATCCACTGCAGGACGCCGTTGAAGAGCGCCGGGATGAAGGTGAGCACCAGCCAATAGACGAGTACCAGCAGGGCACACCAACGCGTCCAGCGAGGCACAAACCGCCCCGAGGGAAACAGATAGAAGAAGATGATGAGCGAAGACTGGGCGATCGCTACCATGAGGTGGGCTACCGCAGCCAGTGGCA
>DASYGC010000791.1:0-13040 GCA_036000225.1 Ktedonobacterales bacterium
ATGCCCGATCTGATGCACGCGGCGGATGTCATCGTGACCAAAGCGGGGCCCGGCACGATTAGCGAGGCCATGGTATGCGGCTTGCCGATCGTGTTGACGGGGGCGATCCCCGGTCAGGAAGAAGGCAATATCCGCTTCGTGCGCGAGAACGAGTTGGGTATGGTGGCCCGTACGCCATCCGCCGTGCTCGACGCCCTGCGCGAGCTGTTGACGCCGGGCAGTCCACGCCTGGCGCTCTTGCGCGCCAACGTCGGCAGGATGAGCCGGCCCGAGGCCTCGTTCGATATCGCGCGGCTGATCCTGAAGCATCTGCCACCCGTAGGCAGCCCCTCTGCCTGGGCCAGGGCCCAACGTTCGGCTGCCGCGCGCCGCTATCGACCGCGGCCAGGGCACCTCAGCCGTCAGCCGCCCCAGGGACTGCACACGCTCAATGCCGCGATCACGGCATCGCGTGGTCGTCGTCGCACGCTACAGGGCGGCCGGCTGTTAGCCGTGCTACGCGCACGCACGGGCGATCGTTCGCGCCGGATTGCCCGGTTGACCGACATCATCGGCGCGCGCGCGTTGCTGCTCAGAAGCACCTCGCTGGGCAAGGGACAACTGCGCCGGATCCATCGCCCGCGGCGGCTCGATGAGGACACGGCGCCGACGCAGAGTGATGATGGCATGTAGCGTGCGAGACGGCTGGCAAGAGGAGAGAAGATGACGACGCATGCCGAAGCCGATGGGCCCCAGGAGAATCAGTATCCCGGCACGCAAACGGTGGAGATCGCCGAGCCGGCCGCTCCGATTGCGCGCCCACTCAGCACGAACTCGATGCTGCGCCGCGGCTTCGCTCGCTGGCTGTTTACTGGTGTGACGCGTCTGGCCTATCGCGGCTGGACGCGTATTGCCGCGCGTCTCTTTCCCGAGGAGTCGCCACAGGCGCGTATCGCGAGTCAGTTGGGCATTCCGCTGCCTGATGTCCTCAATATGAGCTGGGTGACAACGGAGCTGGCGGTCGGCGGTCGCGTGCGCCCTGGTGACATCGCGCGCCTGGCGGCCAGCGGGGTCACGCGGGTGGTCGACACCCGCGCCGAGCATCGCGACGATGTCGCCGCGCTGGAAAGCCACGGCATCCGCTTGCTCTATCTTCCCACGCCCGATACCCATCCGCTCACTGTCGCGCAGTTGCGCGATGGCTCAGCCTGGATCAATCAGCAGATCGCCGCAGGGGAACGGGTGCTGGTGCACTGCGAGCACGGTGTGGGCCGCAGCGTCCTGCTCACCGCTGCCGCGCTGGTGGCGGGCGGCATGGGCGCGCACGAGGCTATTGACCTGGTGCGGCGCCGTCGCTGGCAGGCGGCGCCCAATCACCGCCAGATGGTCCGCTTGCAGGAATTCGAGCGGATGGCACGCGGCGCTGGCGTGTAACCGGATCGCGGGCGGCACGCTGCCACGCGGCGGACTATGCCTGGCGATCGTAACTCCGCACCGCGTCCACTCCAGCGACGATCACGCGTTCGGTCATCCCGATGAATAGCCCATGGTCGACCACCCCGACCAGCGACTTGACGAAGCGCGCCGTCGCTGGGGCATCCACCAGCGGGCCGGTGTGACAGTCGAGTACGTAGTTGCCGCTATCGGTCACAAAAGGCGCCACATCCTCAGCCGCGGAGTCGTCACTGGGTGCCAGGCGTCGTTCCACCTGCCAGCCCAGCGCGGTGAGCCGGCGAGCGGTGTGCACCCAGCCAAAGCAGACCACCTCGACGGGCAGTGGCGCGCGCGACCCCAGCGTTGGCACCAGTTTCGAACTGTCCACGATGATGACGCGGCGGCGGCTGACGGCGGCCACCAGCTTCTCGTGGAGGAGCGCTCCCCCGCGCCCTTTGACGAGATCGAGCGACGGTAGCACCACCTCATCGGCGCCGTCCACGCTCATATCCAGCGCGTTCGCCTCGTCGAGCTGGCAGAGCGGGATACCCAGGCTGGCGGCAATCGTGCCGGTGCGCGCGGAGCTGGGTACTCCGGTCACCCGCAATCCCTGGCGCACCCGTTCGGCGAGCGCATGCAGGAAGAATTCAGCGGTAGATCCGCTCCCCAGACCGATCACCATGCCATCTTGCGCTTCGCTTGCCGCTCCCTGGGCCGCTGCGCGCTTCATGGCCGCCACCGCATCGCTATTGGGGTCAGTACTCATTGGCTCCATATCCGCACCTCTCGCTCAGCAGTCCACTAGTTCACGATGCAATCGCTGGGACCCGACCATGCATCAGGCTCCCGCTCCCAGTTATACCGCGGCGCGCCGGTTACGCGTTTGCCCGTTTGCCCGTTTGCGCACGGCTCGTCGCTGCCCCGCGTTCGCGAGGGGTCGGTCCAGCGCGCGTGAACGCCTGCGAACCCATGCGTGATAGAATCTCCGCGTGGGGATCAGAAGACCCACCGGCCGTGGGAGCTGGTTGTGAGCGAACACTCAACAGGAGATTCCGCTGTTGGCGCCTTTGTCGCGGCGCTGGCTTCCAGCGCGCCCACCCCTGGCGGCGGAGCGGCCAGCGCACTGGCGGGGGCGCTGGCCGCCGCACTGGGCGAAATGGTGGGCAATCTCACGGCTAGTCGCAAACGTTTCGCGGCGGTGGAGGCGCATGTGCGCGACCTACTGGCGCGCCTCACCGCGCAGCGGGTTCACCTGCTGCGCTTGATAGCTGAGGATACCGCGGCGTACCAGGCGGTCGCCGTCGCCTATGGCTTGCCGCGCGCGACTGACGAGCAGCGTGCGGCGCGCACGGACGCTGTCGAGACCGCGCTGCGGGGGGCGATGACTCCGCCAGCGGACATCGGCGGTGCGGCGCTCGCCGTCCTGCGGCTGACTGCCGAGCTCGCGAACGTGGGCAATCCCACCGTCGCAAGCGATGCCGGGTGCGCCGCGCTACTCGCCGAAGCCGCGGTGCGGTGCGCCTCATTGAATGTACTGGCCAATGTCGTGCTGCTGCGCGATGCGGCCGTCGGCGCCGCCGCCCGCGCCGCGGCGCAAGCGCGCGACGAGGAAGCCACCGAGGTGTGCCGCCAGGTCCTGGCAGTGGTGTACGCGCGCATGGGCGCGTGATGGCTGAACCGCCGCGCGCCGCCACAGCGGGCGCGATGTGGTGTCGTAACTCGGCGTCGCGGGGCCAGCGCGGCGGCAGCGCGGGTGAAGGGAAAGACGATGCCAGCGCGATTGCTCGATGGGCGAGCCATGGCCGCGGATCTGCGCACGGAGCTGACGCATGTGGCAGCCGCGCGTGCCGCCGAACTGGGACACCCGGCGGGCCTCGCGATTGTGCGAGTGGGAGCCGATCCAGCCTCCGCCGTCTATACTCGCCGGCTGTCGCGCACCGCCGAAGAGGTGGGGGTAGCTGCCCAGACGGTGGCCTTGCCCATCACCTGCACTGAGGCGCGCTTACGCGAAACGCTTGGCCAGTTGAACGCCAATCCCACGGTGCAGGGCATTCTGATGCAGTTGCCGCTCCCACCGCGGCTTTCACAACGCGCGGTCGCGGAGAGCATCGACCCACGCAAGGATGTGGATGGCATCAGTCTGGGCAGTAGTGGGAGCCTCTTCCTGCGCTTGCCGACCTTTGTCCCCTCCACCTGCGCAGCCGTGCTGGAGTTGCTGGATCGGGGAGGCATCGCGCTCGCCGGACGGCACGTCGTGATTGTCGGCGCCAGCAATGTCGTGGGCAAGCCACTGGCGTTCATGCTGCTGCGGCGCGATGCCACGGTCACCGTTTGCCATATCGCCACACGCAATCTGGCGGCGTGGACGCGCCAGGCCGAGGTGTTGATCGTCGCCGCGGGCCGGTCGGCGCTGGTGACGGGCGAAATGGTGCGGCCTGGGGCAACGGTGATTGATGTAGGCATCAATGTGGGGGAACACGGCGAAATCGTGGGCGATGTCGAGCAGTCAAGCGTCACACCGGTAGCTGGCGTGCTATCCCCCGTGCCAGGCGGCGTCGGCCCGCTGACCAGTCTCATGCTGCTCAAACAGTGCGTAAACGGTCCCCAGTTACTCGAGGGTGAAAGCCCCGCTTGAACGATGCGGGATCGCCACCAGACACCTGGTAGCACGATTCACGCGTCGGCTTCGGGGGTGGAGCGCCAGCGCATCTCTGGCGGCAGCGCCTCGGGCATCCCCATCTGCGCGATGGCGCGTCGCGCGATGCGATCGATGATCTCGTCGGCGGTCTGCGGATGTGTGTAGAACTGAGGTACCGGTGGCAGTATACAGATCCCCAGTCGCGCCAGGGCGAGCAAATTCTCCAGGTGGATTGCGGAAAGGGGCGCCTCACGCGGCACAAGCACCAGGCGGCGTCCCTCTTTGATGGTCACATCCGCGGCGCGCTCCAGCAAATTGCTCGACGAGCCATGCGCGATCGCCGAGACACTGCGCATGCTGCACGGCACGATCAGCATGCCCACCGTCAGAAAACTGCCGCTCGACATCGGCGCGCGGAAATCGTCGGGGTTATAGACGCGCACTCCAAAGTTCTGCTTCCACTGGGCCAGATCGTCGGCGAGCGCATGGCCCACTTCGTCGGGCCACACCTGGCGGCAGGCGCTGGTATAGGTCAGATGGACGGCAACGCCAAGCTCCCCGAGCACCTCAACCGTTCGCACTGCCAGCAGCGCGCCGCTCGCCCCCGTGATGCCGACCACCAATGGTGGCAACTCCGGTTTGCGCTTTGCCTCGACGTGCGCGCGGTTCATCGGCTTCGTGCTCCCACTGTCACTCGCTGACCTAATCGCGTACGTCGCGCCGTTGGACCAGTAGAAAGCTGCCACCAATGAGCGCGGCGGCATACAGCCCCAACACCAGCAGCGCCTGCAAGGTGCCTGGAGGGGCGAGCAACTGGCCCACCAGACGCGAGATCGTCGTGTCGCCAGTCAGGTTGAGCGGTCCCAACTGGGCAGCCGCACCCAGCGCGTCCGCGTTGGTTTTCACGAATCCATTGAGGACGCCGATCAGCACCTGCGTCGTCGGGCCAGCCGGCGCGGTGAGCACCTGCCCCCCGCGCGTCTCGACCACGCGCTGAAAGGTAATGATGGCGAGGAGAACGTTGCTGACGATGACCTCCACGACCATGAAACCGAGGGCCCCGCCGACGCCTGCCGCGGTGGAGCGCCCCAGCGTGGCCAGAAATAGAGCGATCAGGCTATAGACCAGGAGCCGCAGGGTGGTCGCGGCCCAGAAGCTCACGAGCTGGGGCAGCGCGCCCACTGAGAATGCACCGGGTGTTCCTCCCAGCGCGGGACCGATCGTCACGCCGATCAGCGCCCCCAGCGCCATCAGCGCCGCCACCACACCGCCCGCCAGGATGGCTAGCGCGCCGACCTGGGCGGCCAGCGCCTGGGCGCGGCTGACACCGCGCGAGAGCGCGAGTCGCTGCGTGCTGAAGCCATATTCGCCCCCCACCAGGGCGCCCGCGATGATGCTAAGCAGCACCACGCCCATTAAGCCAGCATAGCTCGCGGTGAGGCTGATCGAGAGGGGAAAGGTGAGCTGCGCGCGGGCAATCGCGCCAAGGCTGCCCGACGTCGAGGCATCGCTGGCAGCAGAGGCGAACACCAGGACAGCCACTTCCAACACGAACACCCCCAGCAGAATGCCCAGCAAGACTTTGGTCAGCACGCGACGCCACACCTGAAATAGGTTCCACTGTACCAGGCGCCAGGCGATGACGAACCAGTCGCCGGTGGCGCGTGGCGCCGGCAACAGCACCACGCCAGTTGGCCCGGTTGGAATGCGTGATGTGGTCACGGGGCCACCTCACTGGTCGCGGCGGTGGTGCTCACCGGTGTGAGCGCCTGGACCGGCACCGCGGCAGGTGGCGCCGCTCCCGTCAACGCCAGGAAGAATTGCTCTAGGTTCTCCTCACGACGGCGCAACTCGGCCACATAGAGATCATGCGCCACGAGCAGGCGATTCAGGTCGCTGGCATGCTCGCCGGGCGCGGATACTAACAGGTACCAGCCACCGGGCGGCACTGGGCTGCCTGGTTCCGGCGCGACATAGCGCGCACCATTGAGCCAGCTCGTCCCATCGGCCTGGGCGGCACGCAGCACCTCGACCGCGCGTGGATAATCCTCCGGCTGCGCGAAGCCGATCTGGATGCCGCCGCCGCCCGCGGCGCTGAGTAAATCCTCGACCAGGCCGTGGGCGAGCAGGTGGCCTTCCTTCAAGATCGCCACGCGCGTACAGACTTGCTGCACTTCATACAACAGATGACTGGAGAGGAAGACCGTCGTCCCGCGCCTGGCCAACTCCCCGATGAGGGCGCGCACCTCGAACATGCCGGCGGGGTCGAGTCCATTGGTGGGTTCATCTAACACGACCACCTCAGGATCAGTCAGCAGCGCGGCGGCGATACCGAGCCGCTGCTTCATGCCCAGCGAATACTTGCGATAGGCATCGCGCGCCTGGGCCACCAGGGCCACCTGCTCGAGCACCGCATCGATGCGCGCCAGCGTTTTCGCTCCGGGCGGCAGGCCGGCAAAGGTCGCGACACCGGCCAGATTCTCGCGCCCGCTCAGGAACGGATAGAACGCTGGCTGCTCGACAATCGCCCCGATCCGCTGCAGCGCGGCGCGCAACTGGCCGGGCGCGGCCACGTCATGACCAAACAACTCGACCCGGCCGCCCGTCGGCCAGACCAGACCGAGCAGCATGCGCAGCGTCGTCGTCTTGCCCGAGCCATTGGGCCCCAGCAGTCCATAGACATCGCCACGACGGATTTCGAGATTGACGCCATCGACGGCCAGGCGCTTGCCGAAGCGCTTGGATAAGGCTTCCGTGCGGATCAGAACTTCCCCAGCGCTCGTACGCGCTGTCGGGTGTGCGCTCAACATCGCTAACGCTCCCTGTACCTGCCGGCTCACGTATCCCGGCAGGGCAGCATCTTCCGGCCAGCCATAGTATAGGGGACATCGAGCGGGCCAGTCAAATACCAATCAGGCGCGCCAGCCTGCGTAGGGCCCCGTGTCTGGTGTGCATTGCCGTTTGACCCCTGGGAGCCGATATGTTAAGGTGTTTGCTGGGACGTTTACGCGATGCGGAATCCCTCGCCCGCGCCACGATCTCACCACCGCCAAGGCGTTCCGTTGCGGGCCGGCGTGCCCACTGAGGAAGGGAGCACTCGCGGGCTATGAGCGTGGATGTCTCAGACCTGTCGGCGCACTTGCCAGACACATTACGACGGTCCGTCCGCACGGAATATCGGCTCCGTGCCAAGAGTGCTACCACGGCGTTCATTCTTTGCTTTTTTCTCGGCATCTTCGGGATTCATCGTTTTTATCTGGGCCAGATGCGCCAGGGGCTGCTGCGCCTGGTGCTCAGCCCGTTGATCATTCCTGGCCTCATTTGGGAAGTTATCGACCTGTTCCACATCGATCACGAGGTGTACCAGGATAATCTGGCGCTAGCGGAGCTCTTGATCGCCCAGGCCGCGTTGTCCACATCCAGTACGGCTCTTGCTGTGGCGACAGCGCCTCAGGGGGCGACGCCACGTGCGCATCCTGACCTCCCGTCGATCGATGCGCCAGCGCAGCCGCCGCATGTGACGACCGTCACCCCTATCAGCGCCTTCAGCGACACGGACGAGTCTCCGACGCCGCCAAGCGACGCACCGCCCATCTGGCCACTCGCGGCGGGCGTCACCGCGGCAGAGCTGGCCGGCGCCTCCGCGGTGTTGGAGCCATCCGCAACTCTTACTCCTGTTGCCGCCGATCACGTTGAGTTGCCGATTGCCGGCGACAATCGCCCCGATATCACGCCTGAGATGGTCGCTGATGCGGCGCGAGCCGCGGCAACTGAGGCGCCGTTTGGCGCGATGCACCTGCCTGGTCCGTTCGCGACGGTGGACGGGGCCGCGCTTGCGCCAGTGACCTCCCTCCAGACACCTGCGCCCGATGCGTCACTGGCGGTTGGTGAGCACGAGCGGGAGGCATTGCCCGCTCTCGATGACGCGCCACGCATGGTCAGCGCTAACGGGGCAGAATTATCACCGGCTGCCTTCTCCCCAACCGCGACCGAGCTGCCAATACCGCAAGGCAGCCTGCCGCCCCGCCCTCTGGATTTCACTGATCGGGCGGCGGTCTCGGACCCACCGCTCGTGGCCGATATCGGCGAAGACACGGGAACGCGGTTGCGCGTGGTCCTCCCTCCACGTGGCGAGGTGCTCCAGGCGACACCTCCGGCACAGCCGGAACCTGAGATCGCCACCGGACCTACTGTGCCACTTGATGTGCCTCTGAATGTGCCTCTGCCCGCGGAAGCCTCGTCGCTGGTGTTCGTCGCCGATCCGGCTGCTGAGCAATCGCCAGCCACGGAAAATATCTCAGTCGGTCCCAGCGACTCGGCACTGGCGGCGTCCACGCCACAAACGGCTCTGCCACCAGCGTCTACGCCTTCGCAAGAGCTATCGTCGCCCTCACCAGCGACCGAACCAGCCGTTCCAGCGGACCCGCGCGCGGATGCAAGCGGGGATCAGACACGGATGGTCAAGCGGGTGCGGGTGGTCCGGCGGCTGGTTGTGGATGGCAAGGTCGTGCACGAGGCCATCGCGGAGCAGGTTGTCGAGCCAGGTGTCGATACGGCGGCCACGGCCATGAGTCTGCGCGAGGCGCTCCGCGGCGGCGATGGGCCGCGCATTGCCGCCTTGACGGCGCCGCTGCGTCCTTTGGATTCAGAGCAGCCGGCGCACCCAGACGAGTTGGACCAGACGCAGCTGGATGCGGCAGCAGCGCGCGCGCGCGAAGATCCGCCCAGACCAGCATGAGAAGTGCCCACCGGCTGGGTGGTCAACCCAGCCGGCGGACATCAACGAACAACAACACGCGATGATTACCAGATGTCACGGTGCGCGCGGCGCCTAGCCCCCTTGATTGCCTTGGCCCCCTTGGTGGCCACCGAATAGACCGCCCAGTGCGCCGCCCAGTCCGCCCAGGCCTCCAAGCTTCTCTTCGATTTGCTGTTCAACCTGCTTTTCCAGGTTGTCGATCACTCCACCAGCAGCCTGTTGTATCTGGGGAGCAAATTGCTGGCCACCTGGGATCATGCCGGCTACTTGATTGATGCCCTGATCGATGCCCTGATTGATCTGTCCCTGCACCTGCTGCTCAGCACCGCCGAGCATGCCCTGGTCCGCTTGTCCTGCTTGGCCCGCCGTGGCCTGGGGCGCGGGCTGCGCCGGCTGCTGCTGCTGTTGGGATGGATCCTGGCCAGGCTGTGCTGCTGCCTGCTGCGAAGGGTCTTGCCCCTGTCCGCCTTGTCCGAAGCCTTGATCCGACATGTGAATGTTCCTCCCAGGATGCGCATGAGCCGCGGGTCCGTCCCACGGCGGCCGCCGTTTTCGTGTGGTGACCCAGGCACCACGAGCGAATTTCGCCGCAAGCTGCATACCAACCAGGCCGCGAAACTGGTGACATTGCTCTACCGAGGCTCACCGCCCGCTCTCACTCTACACCACGCTCCAGCCGCGACGCAACCCAATTGCATCACCGGGATGCGTTCCATACGCCAACTGGGCGGTGCGCCCGCGAGGCGACATGCCGCAGGCCCAATGGTCGTAGGGCGGTACACAAGGCACGCGCCAGGTTGTATCCTTGTACTGCGTTGGGCGTGACCTGTCACTAGGAGGATGGGTCACCACCCACGACGTCACCCGCGGAGTTCCCCACCGATTCGAGTCCAGCTCGCGTGCTGGCCGTTGGCGGCAAGCGTGGGGTACACTTTGCCAGAACCGCTGACCGCTCGCCGACCTGAACTGATGGAATGAGGACGATTGGCGCATGCAGTGGAATGATTTGATTGGCGCTAACATTGGCACATACCAGATCGTCGAAGAGCTGGGCCGCGGAGGTTCCGCGCGGGTCTTCCGCGCCGCGCAAACGTCGCAGCACCGCTTTGTCGCCATCAAGGTTATGGTCAACGACGCCGATGATCCGCTGGGCTTCGTCCGACGTTTCGAGCGCGAAGTCGAGATGGTCGCTCAGCTCAATCACCCCAATATCGTCGCGGTCTTCGATTCCGGCCAGCATCAGGATCTCCTCTATCTGGTCATGCAGTGCGTGACCGGCGGCACGCTACGCCAGCATTTCGGGCGACCACTGCTGGTGAATGAGGCCTGCGCGGCGATGATTCAGATGGGCCACGCGCTGCATCATGCGCACCTCCACGGGATTGTCCATCGTGATGTAAAGCCGTCAAACATGTTAGTCGATGTCGAAACAGGTGGCCAAATCCTGTTGACGGACTTTGGCATTGCCAAGCTGCGCGGTCTGCGCGGTCTGACCAAATCGGGCACGACGATCGGCACGCCGGAGTACATGGCGCCGGAACAGGCCGAAGGGCGTGAGGTCGATCCGCGCGCCGATGTCTACTCCTTGGGCTGTGTGCTGTATGAGGCCCTTGCGGGCCGTCCGCCATTCATTGGCCCGACCCCCGTCTCGGTGATGTATCAGCAGGTACACAGCCGGCCCGACTACCTCCGCGGGCTGAATCCCGAGGTGCCGCGCGATCTGGCGCGCCTGGTCGAAATCGCGCTGGCCAAGCGCCCTGAAGATCGCTTTGTGAGCGCGGAAAGTTTTGCGCGGGCGCTCCAGCCGTTCGCCGAACGAATTGTCCAACCAGCGACGCGAAGTTCAGCGGCTGCGTGGTCCGCGCCGAATCCAGTGCCGTCACCCTCACGTCCGCCGGCAGACCCACCTGACCTGGCGCCACCGGCCAGCGTTGCGGCGCACATGCTGGCGAAACGCGCCTATCCACCTGATACGGCAGCGGCCTCCGGCCAGCACAATGGCGCGGAGACCGCGGCGGGTTGGGGGTCAGCCGGTCTCGATGATCTCTTTCCCCCTGATGTTCCGCCGGAATATGCGACCGAGCACGACGCCGGCCAGACGCCTCACGCCGGCACGAGCGACCAAGATCTCCTGGACCCTTCGAGGTCGTCGGCGCCCCACCCGCGCCCATCGGCGCTGAGCGGGCCGGTCTCAGGTCCGCGCCCAACCGTTCCACTGCCGGCGATCCGCACGCCACGCGGCACCCCGTCCGCGCCGTTCGCTGGACCGGTTACCGGGCCGTTCGATGGGCCGACCATTCCCGCGCTGGCGCAGCGGCCATCAGCGTACACGGAGGTCTCGGAGACGCACAGCGATGTCCCACTCGTTGACGACCAGGCGTCCGGCCCACTGGGTGTGCCGAAGGGCGACCATTCGCGGGCCGGAGCTGTGCCCCCGCGCCCAGGACGGCGCAAGCGTGGCTCGCCGCGGGCTGGAGGCCACTCTCGAAGCCCGCGCCTCCCTCTCATCGCCGCCGTGGCGCTGGTGGTGCTGACGCTGGGCACGCTGGCCGGCGCGCTCGTGCGCGCCGATGCGCTGGCCTGGCTGCCACACAGCGTCGCGGCGATCACCCCGACGGCGATCACCGCGACGGCGACTGCCTCTCCGATCCCCACCGTCACCCCGCAACCAGCGGTGACCGCTACCCCGAACCAACAGCAACTCCTCGATCAGCAGGCAGTCGCGGCGTTTCGCGCCATCACTCTGGCCTCCTTCACCGATCGGGCGTGTTCGAGCGCAAACAGCCTGAGTAGTTTCGCCTCGTCGCAATCGGTGTATGTCAACCTGTGTCTGGCGCCCTCCGCCGCCGATGGCCACATCACCGTCTTGCTGCGCCAGGCGCGAGCGACGCGGTTCGTCATCACCCGCGATGCCCAGGTGAGCGCGGGGAACTGGTACGCGTTCTACACCTACAATGTCAGCCCTGGCCCGTACGATATCCTCGTGACCTATAACGGAGGCACCGCGGCCGACCTCAATCTGATGGTCCACTGAGCCTGCGAGCTGGGCAGCTTCGCTCCCGTGCGCGGGCTCACGCGTAACGCTGTTCCGCGTAACCACTCCCTCTTTCTACGCACCTGGAGCCAATTGCCAGCGCCGTGTCGTGCGCTGGTCTCGGTCTTGCGTACTGGCAAGTTGCGGAAAGAAAGGAGCGTGCTCTCATGACAACTCTTCGCCACTACGACGCACTGGTGATAGGCGCGGGACAGTCTGGCACCCCGCTCGCGCTGGCCCTGGCGAAGGCCGGGCGCAAAACCGCGCTGATCGAACGCGAGCACGTCGGCGGCTCATGTGTGAACGTGGGGTGCAGTCCCACCAAGACGATGGTCGCTAGTGCGCGAGTGGCCTACCTCGCGCGCCGCGCTGGCGATTATGGCGTACGAACCGGGCCGGTTTCGCTCGATCTGAAGCGTGTGCAAGCGCGCAAGAATGGCATCATCTCGCGCTTTCGCACGAGCGACGAAGACCTGGTTGGCGCGACCAAAGGTCTGGACCTGATCTACGGCGAGGCGCGATTTCGCGACACTCACAGCGTACAGGTGCACCTCACTACCGGCGGCACGCGCCACCTGAGCGCCGAAACCATCTTCCTCAATACCGGCGACCGGCCCAGTATCCCATCCATTCCAGGATTGGACAGCGTAGAGTACCTCGATTCCACCACCATCATGGAACTGCGTGCGGTTCCCGAGCACCTGATGATCCTGGGTGGCGGATATGTCGCCCTGGAGTTCGCGCAAATGTTCCGCCGCTTTGGCAGTCAGGTGACGATCCTGCAGCGTAGCGGTCAATTACTGTCACGCGAAGATTCCGATGTCGCCGAGGCAGTCGCCCAGATCCTGCGCGAAGATGACATTGATATCCGGTTACAAGCCGAAACGGTACACATCGCTCCAGAGTCAGAG
Source organism: Ktedonobacterales bacterium (assembly GCA_036000225.1). Lineage (GTDB taxonomy): Bacteria > Chloroflexota > Ktedonobacteria > Ktedonobacterales > JADMIN01 > DASYGC01. Next base: position 12,756 of record DASYGC010000791.1, read on the forward strand.
CGCAGCATTACGCTCACGATACGCGGAGCGGATGGCGAGCGCACGCTGAGTGGATCGCATCTGCTGGTCGCGACAGGCCGCACGCCCAACACCGAACGCCTGGGCCTGTCCGCGGCGGGTATTCCGACCGATGAGCATGGCTATATCACCTCCGACGAACGGCTGCGCACCCCCGTCGCGGGCATCTATGCCATCGGCGATGTCAAGGGAGGGCCGGCATTCACCGCTACTTCGTTCGACGATTTTCGCATCGTGAAGACCAATCTCCTCGAGGGCGGCGACGCC
>DASYGC010000792.1:0-6953 GCA_036000225.1 Ktedonobacterales bacterium
CGCCACCAGGGGCGCCGCGAACGCCGCCGCGGGCGGCAGACCAAACGGCAGCGGCCGGCCCAGCAGATAGCAGACCGGCACGTAGGCGCCGAACGCCAGGGGCACCACGAACAGAAAGAAGCGTTGGAACGTCTGGTTGTAAATGGTGAACGGCCAGCTCAGCATCTCGCGCCCACCATAGGTGAGAACGTTGGTCAGTTCCGTGGTCTCCACCGTCCAGAAACACAGCGTGGCCCCCAGCAGCATCACCGACAGGAAGATGACGCAGCCGCTGAAGATGGCCACCAGGATGCAGGCCCACTGGCTCACACCCCAATGTTGCGGCGGCAGCAGCCGCAGCGCGACGACGAAGGCCAGCGCGCCCTGCATCAGCCGCCCTAACCGGCGCAGCCGAAAATCGCTGCCCGCCGTCTGGATGAACGCGCCCGCCGGACGCAGCAGCACGCGGTCGAATTCGCCCAGGCGAATAATCTCGTCGAAGCGATCAATACCCGCCCCGATCATCTCCGCCAGCCCAAAGCCCAGTGACGTGAGCGCATACAGCAGTGCCACCTGCCCGACACTCCAGCCCAGCAACGTAGGAAAGTTGCCAAAGAAGATGAAGAGCGCCGTGAACTCCAGCGTGGTCACGAGCAGATACGTGCCGATATCAATGCCCAGGCTGACTTTGTACTGCGCCTGCGCGCGCACCTGCATCGCGATCAGCCGGCTGTACAGCCAGGTGTCGCTCAGCGCCGCGTCCGCTCGCCCGCGCAGCCGCTCGCGCAGCCGTCGTAGTGCGGGCAGCCTGCCCGCGCGTTCCCAGGGTTGTCGCATGCTCACCCTCCCTGCACCACGACCCGGCGCCCCGCCAGCGTCGTCAGCCCTCGCGCCGCCAGTGTCAGCGCCACCAGCCACAACGCCTGGCGCGCCAGGAGCAGCGGGACCGCGCTGGCCGCGGCCGTCCCGATGAAGATCTCGGCTGGTGCGTTGAGCAGCGCGCTGAATGGCAGCCATTCGACGACCGCGCGCAGCCCCGAAGGAAAGAACGCGATGGGCACATAACTGCCCGCGCAGAACAGCGCGATCACATACGCCAGTCCGGCGGCGGCGCGCCCCTCGATCAGCCAGAAGGACACGAGATTCGCCAGGAAACGATAGGCGATGCCCAGCGCGGCGCCCGCCCCCAGACTCAAGGCGAAAGGCAGCCAGTAGCTGAACCCCGGTGGCATGCCGAAGCCAAAGAGCAGCATGCCCGCCACATACGTCGGCACCCCGCGAAAGATCAGGTAGTACGCATCGCGCCCGACCTCGCGGCTGAACCAATACCAGTAGAAGTCACAGGGCTTATTCAGATCCGCGGCCACCTCGCCGGTGCGAATGGTGAGCAGCAGATCGAACCAGCCGAAGGGCAGCACCACCATGATCATCGCCTGCACCAACCAGGTATAGCGCAGCGTGTCGCGCACATCGTAGCCGGCGACGACCGGCCGCGCGTGGAACAGCGCGATGATGACGTAGCTGATGACCGCGCCGAAAAACACATTGGTGAACAGTCCAGCCAGGTTGGCCCAGCGGTAAATCAACTGCCGCCGGAACGCCGTGCGGGCCACTTCGACGTAGAAACGCAGCATGTGCCCTCCTCTGTGTGCCAGTGTCTGCCAGCGGTTGAACCCACACCTAAGAGCGGTCCGCCACACAGCCCGCTTGCGTACAAGAGTCGCAGCGTCCGCTCAAACAACGCTACCGATTGGGCTCGTGGCGAGCCACGAGCGTGGGTGGTAGGGCAACACGGGCACTGAAGATACCCTTCTAATCCTGGTCCGGCGATGGTTTCAGTTGGCGAGTTCTGGCAGGCAGACGTTGTGCGTGCGCCTAACTCTAACCACTGCATGACCCATGATTAGGCGGATGTTGCCGCCATTGCGCCTGCGCGGAGGGCACCGTCCGCGGAGACTTGGGATTGCTCGCTCGTCGTCGGTCGCCCCTTTGCCGCGTGACCTCCCTCCTCGCTCGCGGCGCGCGGCGCAGCACAAAAGCCCCAGCCCCGGCAATCGGGTACTGGGTCGCGCGCCCGTGCGCCGACGATTCGCGCACATGACGCTACGCGGGATAGGCGCCGCCTACCCCGTATCCCCCGCGTGGCTGCCGGCTCGGTGAGCCGTCATCGCGCGGAGCCTTGAGAGTATACCATGCTCCACCGTACCCAGGCCATCCCTATAGGCTTCCGAGGCATCATGCGGCAACGAGTGCCGCTCCGCGACGATCTACCGCCGTGGCGGCGCTGATTCCGGCACACCCATCTCGTCCCCGCCAGCGTCTCATGCCTCCACCGGGTAGACCAGCAGCGTCCCCGCGTCGTCCACCTGAAATGCACCAGCCTTGAGCGCGGACCAGTTAGCCGCGCCGCGTTCCGCCGCGTCTGGCTCGCCCGCTTCTGCACCCCCTCGCCTCGCGGCAGGGGCCGCCCCGATCCCTGACCTGTCATGCGAGGGAGCGGTCACGATCATCCACACCCACGGCGACTCGGCGTGCGCCCGCATATTGCGCAGGTCCTTGCGGCTGGGATAGGCCGGCCCGCCGGGATGACTGTGGTACACGCCGACGATGCGCGCGCCATATTCCAGATCGCCACGCAGCAGTTCCTCGGGATCGAACTCGAAGGAGGCGGCAGCATTGTCCGTGTTGTGCAGCGGCACCGCTTCTTCGATGCGCCAGGCGTCATCGGAGAGGGTACCCAGCAGCAGCCCACATGCCTCGATCTGTGGCCGCGCCGCCAGATCGGCCAGGATGGCCGCACGCGCCGCCCGCCCGCAGATTACTCGCCGTTCCACGCGTTCGTCCTCTCCGCTCTTGGCCACCCGCGTGACGCTACGCGTGACGCTCCGGCACGCGAGCTGGTGCGTTGCGGCACCGTTGCCCCTTGACCCTAGCGGATGGCGTGCCAGCGGCAGCGTCCATCGCTCATGCACGCAATGGCACACCCCGCGGCACTCACCAGGGTTCCACCAGATCGCTCACATTGATGACTGGCGCAAGCGCTTCCTCTGGCGCGCGCTCGTGATAGCCCGCGCCGGGAAATGACGCGATGGTTGGCGGCCACGAAGCGGTGGGCGGAGGGGAGAGCGGCTCCGGCGGTGTGGCGGGCGTGGGCCAACTGCCCGACGCCATGCCCGCTGCCATGCCCGCCGTTGGTCGCGCCAGGCTCTCCACCGGACGGATCGTGGCGCGTGGCGCGCGCAGCAAGGCCGTCACCTCATCCAGCAACGTCTCAGACGCCTCGGGCCAGGTCCATGGCAGCCGCAGGCGCGCGCGCTCCAGCACACGCGTCAGCGCGCGAATGGCGCCTTCCAGCCGCAGCCGGTCTTCGCGATCCTTCTGGAGCGTGCGCAGCCGGTCGGCAATGGCATTGATGTCCTCGGCCACCAGGCTCAGCGGTCCATCGAGCGTGATCGGGTCAATTCCCCGGCCCCGCAACGCGCGCACCAGCGCGTCGTCGAGCACCTGACCGTCGCGTTCCAGCTCACCGCGCAGACGCATCACCTGTGCCCGCTGCAGCCGCACCTCGTACAGTCGCGCGCGCGCGGCGGCATCGCTGCGTTCGCGCCCGTCGGCCACCGCGATGATCCCCAGCAGCAACAGCGTCAGCCCCACCACCACGGCGCCGGTATCCAGCGCCGTCTGATCGCTCGCCGCCAGGGCAAAGGCCGGCGCCGGCAGTCCGCGCGTCGCCGCCACCTGCAGCCCCACATACAGCGCCATCGCGCCGGTGCCACAGGTCAGCGCCGCCCAGCGCCCGCCCGCGCGCAGGTCCAGCACCACGACCGGCGCCACCAGCACCAGCAGCGCCGGTCGTGGACCCACCAGCAGGCAGGCCCACGCCAGTGCGCTCAGATGCGCCGCCACCAGCGCCAGCGGCGCGAAGCGCGCCACCGGACGCCAGGCGAGCAGCGCATAGGCCAGCCCCGCGCCGGCCACCGCCAGCGCCGCCAGCGCGAGCAGCCAGCCGCCCAGTGGCTGCTGCGCCAGCAGCAGTGTGCTCGCGGCCAGCGCGCCCAGCAGCCCGAGGATCGTCTGCCCAATCACCGTGCGCCACAGCACCCGTGGCGTGCCCCGTCGCGCCGCGCGCAGAAAGCGCCGCAACGCGTCTTCGTCCGTGAGCGGCTCATCGTCCCCGCGCCTATCTTCGGCGCTGGCCGTGCGCGCACGCCGCGCGCGCGCAGTGTCGATTGGCCCAATGGCCGGGATGGGCTTGGTTTCCACGCCCGACCGTTCCGCTGGTGCGGCCACGCCGCCAGCGTCGTCGCTGCCGTTGTCATTGGCGTCAATGCCCGCGACCGGCAAATGCGCCGTCGTCGCGTCGTCTTCCTCCAACACGCGCGCCAGCGCCAGATCGAGCGCGGCCACATCCGTGCTCCCCACGCCATGGCGCGCGCCAGCAACGCTCGCGGCCAGGGGGATGCGTTCGCGTCCACTTGACCCGTTGGCGGCCCAGCCAGCGCCGCTTGATCCGTTGGCCAGCGAGCCGTTGGCCAGCGAGCCACCCGGGAGCGGTCCGCTGGGACGCGGGCCGCTGCGCACCGCCGGTGGACGGCCCAGCGCCATCAAATCTCCCAGCGTCTTCGGCCGCCGAATGGGCTGCGGCCCCGACGCGCTGGCCGTCCCTGGATCGGGCCATTCCATCGGCGCGCCTGTATCGCCGGTAGCTTGCGCCGTGGCGGTCGCGCTGGCGGGCTCAGCCAGTTGGCTCGCTTCCACCGTCGCGCCGGGCGCGCCAACCAGTTCGAGCGCGCGCGACTGCTCGTGCAGGGCATCCGTCGCGGCATCCGCCGGTGTGTCCATCTCGGTCCTGCTCAGCGGCGCCTCCGGCAGGCTATCGCTCGTATCAGGCCTCATCGCGCTCGTTGTCATCGCGTGAACTTCCTGCTTCACCGCGCCGTGCGGCATCCCGGCGGCTACACTGCTCGCGGCCGGCGCGTGCGCGCCGCTCGATCGCGTGGGCCGTGAGCGCGAAGGTGGCCGCGGCACGGGCATCGAGTCTCCGTGGCGCTGCCGGCGCGTGAGCGCGGGTGTGCGAACCTGTCCGCCACGCCCTCTGGTTTCACTCACCGCAATCACCTCTTCCTGACCTGACCCAATCTCACCCGCCGGCTTCCCATCCATGCGCCGCGGCGTGCGCGCACAGGGTGCCGAATACGCACGTGATCCAGTCACCCCACCAGTTCGTCGGGACCACATGACGCTTGACAGCGTACCCCTTCTGTGCCATAGTACAGAAGTCGGAGTCTGGGTGCACGACATTCCCTGCTCCACTGTACACACAAATGATGCACGAGCGTTGACGGAGTCGTAGACTCACACACACGGCGCAGAGAGTCCGGGGTTGGTGCGACCGGATGCCGCGAATGGGTCGAACATCGCTCCCGAGCTGCTATCCGAACCGTGGCGCCGCCTCCATCAGGCGGGCTCCGCGCGGCAGGCATAGCCGGTTCCCGTCCGTTACCTGGCGGGTGGGCATGTTCACGTGCCCAAACTAAAGCGGGTTATTCTGTTGTCGCCCCTTCAGACGTACAGGCACGTCACGGCGCAACAGGGGACTCATCAGGGTGGTACCACGGGAATTGCTCTCGTCCCTCGCGGACGGGGGCTTTTTTGTTGGAGTCGCGAGTTGCCGCTGGCGCGGAACCTGGCGAATGACCGCGCGCGCGATGGTTGGGGGGCGCACCATGGCCGAGCTTTTGGCGACGACACCGCTCTATCATGCCGACAGTTACCTGCGCGCGTTCGACGCCCGCGTGATCGGCGTCGCCGATGGCGCTGTCGCCCTCGACCAGACCGCCTTCTTCCCCGGCGGTGGCGGCCAGCTGGCCGACCGCGGCACGCTCGCCTGGGACGGCCACCAGCTGCCACTGACCGCGCTGGGCAAACGCGACGGGCTGATCTGGCACACGCTCGCGCCCGCTGCCGCCGCGGTGGGACTACCAGCACTGGGTGCCACGGTCCACGGTGAGTTGGACTGGGACTTCCGCTATCACATGATGCGCACCCACACCGCGCTGCACATGCTCTGTGGCATCATCTTCCGCGACTTCGGCGCCCAGGTGACCGGCGGCCAGATGTATCCCGATCATGCGCGCATGGACTTCGCCATCGAGTCCTTCACGCCCGAGTGCGTGGCCGATATCGAAACCCGCATCAACGAGGGCGTCGCCGCCGATCATCCGATCAAGGTGTATCAGTTGCCGCGCGCGCGCGCCTTCGCCATTCCCGACCTGATACGCACCAAGATCAACCTGTTGCCGCCGGAGATTACCGAGGTGCGCATCGTCGAGATCGTGGGGCTCGATCTCCAGGCCGACGGTGGCACCCACGTCCACAGCACCCGCGAAGTGCGCGGCCTGCGCGTGCTCAAGACCGAAAACAAGGGCCAGTACAACAAACGGATGGAGATCGCCCTCACCGACGCATGATCCCGCCATACCGCCAACCCCCATCCGTGGAGGATCACCATGACCGATAAACCCACCCCTACCCGCAAACGTGCCGCGCGCAGCGCCAGCGCCGCTGCCGCCCGCAAGCCCGCCGCGATGAACCCACCACCCTTCACGTCCGTACCTTCGCCCAAGCAGGTGGACTACGCCCTGCTCGAACGCGACATCCAGCAGTGGTGGGACGAGCACCACACCCTCGCGCGCTATCTCGCGCGCAACGCCAACGCCGCCGAGCGCTGGTCGTTCGTTGATGGCCCCATGACGGCCAACAACCCCATGGGCGTCCACCACGCCTGGGGCCGCACCTACAAAGACCTCTGGCAGCGCTTCAATACCATGCGCGGCTTCCGCCAGCGCTACCAGAACGGCTGGGACTGCCAGGGCCTGCACGTCGAGGTCGAGGTCGAAAAGGAGCTGGGCTTCACCAACAAGCACGACATCGAAGCGTTCGGCGTCGCCAACTTCGTCGAGGCCTGCAAGGCG
>DASYGC010000793.1:0-2777 GCA_036000225.1 Ktedonobacterales bacterium
GGCATGCGGCCGCCGGCTGATTCCACTTTCGGATGATTGCTGTCGCTGCGTAGCGGCGTCCGGTGGACGCCCGGCCGTCGTAGCGGCGTCCGGTGCACGCCCGGACCCACGCCGAGCCAGTCTTCACCCGAAAGGCGTATGACGTTGGCCGGATCGAAGACCCGCTCCTCGCCTTGCCGCTGGCGTGTCTGCCGTGCTACGATTCCCCGCGCATGCAGTGTGCCGCCGCGGAGCGCCCGCCGCCCACCAGTGCCGCCGCTCGTGCCCATCTCATTTCCACCCGTCAGGGAAAGAGGCTGTCCCGATGCCCGATCGCGTTTCCGTCGTCCTTACCGTTAACGGCACACGCCACGAGCTCGCCATCGAGCCCCGGCGCACGCTGCTGGATGCGTTGCGCGAGGACCTGCAGTTGACCGGTGCCAAGCCCGGCTGCGACCTCGGCCAGTGTGGCGCCTGCACCGTCCTGCTGGATGGCGCGGCGGTCTATAGCTGCCTGACGCTGGCCGTCGAGTGCGCGGACCATGCCGTCACCACCATCGAGGGGCTGGGGAACGGCGACACGCTGGACCCCGTGCAGGCCGCGTTCGTCGCGCACGATGCGCTACAGTGTGGCTTCTGTACACCCGGTCAGGTGCTGGCCATGAAGGCGCTCTTCGCGCGCAACGCGCACCCCAGCGACGAGGAGATCCTGCGCGGCATGTCCGGCAACCTCTGCCGCTGCGGCGCCTATCCCAAGATTCTGGCGGCTGCCCGCGCCCTGGCGAAAGGGGAATGATCCCGATGCCCGTTCGTATCATCACCACCCACCTGGAGTTCGAGGGCGAGTTCGAAGAAACCCACGTCGTGATGGAAGGCGAGGAGCCGCCCGTCTGGGGACCGGATGCCAACCTGACGATCGTCGGCCAGCCTACCCCGCGCGTGGATGCCCGCGAGCGCGTGACCGGTCGCGCCGAGTACACCGCCGACGTGCTGCTGCCCGGCATGCTGACCGCGCGTTTGTTGCGCTCGCCACATCCCCACGCCCGCGTGCGCGCCATTGATGCCAGCCGTGCCGAGGCGCTGGCCGGCGTGCGGGCGGTCTACCACCGCTTCAACACCAGCGATCTGCCCAACTACCGGCCATGGATACCCATGTTCCCCGAGGAGGTGCGCTACGCGGGCGATGAAGTGGCGTTGGTCGTCGCCGAGAATGCCGCCGTCGCCGCCGCGGCGCTGGATCTGATCGCCGTCGAGTACGAGTCGCTGCCCTTCGTGGTCGATCCCGAGTCCGCGCTGGCCGCCGCTGCGCCCCGCGTGGTGAGCGACGCGGCGAGCAACCTGATCGCGGGCGACGAGTATCCCCGCCGCTACCAGCGCGGCGACGCGGCGGCGGCCTTTGCCACCGCTGAGGTGGTGATCGAGACACGCTTCGAGACGCCCACCGTGCTGCACTCCTGCCTCGAGCCACACGGCTCGGTGGCCGCCTGGGATGGCCGCACACTGACGGTCTGGTGCTCCACCCAGGATATCCACGGCGCGCGCCAGAGCATCGCCAGTGTGCTGAGCCTGCCGCTCAACCGGGTGCGGGTCATCAAGCAGTACATGGGCGGCGGCTTTGGCAGCAAGTTCGCCGCCGGCAAGCCCGGCCCGCTGGCGGGCTACGCCGCTATGAAGCTGGGGCGGCCGGTGAAGCTGATGCTTGACCGCCATGAGGAGCAACTGACCAGCGGCAACCGCCCGCCCAGCATCCAGCACTATCGCTTGGGCGCGCGCCGCGATGGCACGCTGACGGCCATGTCGCTGCGCGCGATCAGCGGAGTCGGCGCGTACGGCGCCTGGATCTTCGGTGTCGCCGGCGCCACCAAAGAGTTGTATGCCTGCGCCAACGTCCAGATCGAAGAGGTGCCCGCGCTCACCAATCTCGGCACCCAGGCCGCTTTTCGCGCGCCCGGCGTAGTCGAAGGCATCGCGGGGTTGGAAACCGCCATCGATCAGCTGGCCCTCCAGTTGGGCATGGACTCGTTGGAGCTGCGCCGCAAGAACTGCGCGACCCGCTACCAGGTGCTCGACCGCCCCTACGCCGCCAAGACGCTGCTCGAAGCCTACGATGTCGGCGCCGCGGCCATCGGCTGGGCCACGCGCGACGATCCCGCGCGGCGCTATCCGCGGGGCAAGGCCGGTGCGCTCCGGCGCGGCGTGGGGATGGCGAGCCAGCTGTGGGGCGGCGATGGCGGCCCGCCGGCGCAGGCGATGGCCAAGCTGCTGCCCGATGGCTCCGCCGTCATCCTGACCGGCACGCAGGACATCGGCACCGGCACACGCACCGTGCTGGCGCAGATCGCCGCCGAAGAGTTGGGGCTACCGCTTGACCAGGTGCGGGTCGAGCTGGGCGACACCGAGTACGGCCTGTTCTCGCCCCCCAGCGGCGGCAGCATGACGCTGGCCTCGGTGGGGCCCGCCGTGCGCATGGCCGCCGTCGAGGTTAAGAAAGAGCTGCTCGAGATCGTGGGCCAGCTCAGCGAGGCTCCCGCCGACGCGCTGGAGGTGCGCGATGGCGCGATCTTCACCCGCGACACCGGCAAGCGCCTGGGCACGCTGGGCGACTTCCTGGGCCGGTTGGACGGCCACGAACTGATCGCCAAGGGCATGCGCGGGCCCAACGCCGAGGATGTCACCGTGCGCACCTTCGGCGCGCAGTTCGCCGAGGTCGAGGTCGACACCGGCACCGGTGTGGTGCGCGTGCTGCGCATCGTCGCCGTGCACGACATCGGCCGCGTGGTCAATCCGCTGACGCTGAG
>DASYGC010000794.1:0-3288 GCA_036000225.1 Ktedonobacterales bacterium
GTAGCGTGCAGAACCGCAGCCACGCAGCAGCTCCGCGGAAAACGAGTCTTCATCATGCCAACGCCAGCGCGTCGCCAGTACCTCGACATAAAGTCGCAATTCCCCGATGCGCTCCTAATGTATCAAGTTGGTGACTTTTACGAATTCTTCGATGCCGATGCGCATGCGGCATCGCAGGCGCTGCACATCGCGCTCACCAGCCGTGCGTATGGGCCAGACGAGCAGGTGCCGCTGGCAGGGATTCCAGTACACGCCCTCGAGACCTACGCGGGCAGACTCGTCGCTCAGGGCTTCAAAGTCGCCATTTGCGAGCAAGTCGAGCCGCCAGGCAAGGGCCTGGTTCGACGTGCGGTAACCCGCGTCCTGACGCCTGGCACACTCGTCGAGCCAGGACTCCTACCCGCCGCGCGCGACAATTACCTGGTGGCACTCGCATTCGGGCGGGGACATCAGAGCGGCCAGGTCGGACTGGCTTTCGTCGAAGCGAGCACTGGAGCTTTTGCCTGCACAGCGTGGCCCGCCGCCACTGGGCCGGATGCGGTACACGGTGAACTACTCCGATTGCGCCCGGCTGAGGCGCTGGTGGGTGACCAACGTACAACCAGCGCGTTCGAGGCCCAATCCTCTGTAGTCCTGAGCGATCTGGTTGGCACCGTCACCAGATGTCCCGCCCACTATTTCGATAGCGGCAGCAGTTATCTCCGACTTTGCCGCCATTTCGAAACCGCTAACCTCGGCGCGTTCGGCTGCGAAAACCTTCCACTCGCCTATGCTGCCGCTGGCGCCATACTCGCGTACCTGGAGCGCATGCAACCCACCCTGCTTCGGTTAATTAGCGGCCTGACCACGTACCACAGTTCAGACTTTGTCCACGTAGACGCGCGCACATGGAACGCGCTTGAAATCGTGGAACCGTCACGAAGTTCTACCAGCAAAGCTACCTTGCTGAGCACCGTCGATGCCACACGGACCGCGATGGGAGCGCGCTTGCTCCGACGAACACTGATGCAGCCTCTCACCGACCTTCAGATGCTCGAATCGCGCCTGGATGCCGTCGCCGCACTCCACAACGACTCCGGCTTGCGCCAGCACCTTGCTAGCCTGCTCGACGGCATGCCCGACCTTGAGCGCCTGGCGGCACGCGTCAGCCAGGGCACCGCGCAGCCGCGCGATCTTTTCATCCTTGCCGCCGCACTTTCGCGGCTCCAATCAGCACGCGCCATTCTCGCGAACTGCTTAACCGAACCACTGCTGTCCGCCACCGTGATGCTCGATCCATGCGCCGAGTTCGTTCTACTCATCGAATCCGCTCTCACCACACCGGATTCAGCCGATGGACGGATGATCCGGAGCGGTCACAATCGCGATCTGGACACCATCGTTGACTCAATCGCGGCATCGCGCCGATGGATTGCCGATTTGGAACGCGTTGAGCGCGAGCGCACCGGCATCAAATCGCTGCACGTGACGTACAACAAGGTCTTCGGCTATGCCATCGACGTCACGCGAGCCAATTTGGGACGGGTACCCGGCAATTATGAACGCCGCCAAACACTCGCATCTGGAGAACGGTATGTGACAACTGAGCTACGAGAACATGAGGCGCGGGTATTTGAGGGCGAGGAGCGTATCGGGGCCCTCGAGCGCCAGCTTTATCAGTCGCTCCTTGAGCGGCTCGGCGGCTTTTACAAACGCATGCGCGCAACCGCTGCCGCCCTGGCGCAGCTCGATGTGTGGCTGGCGCTAGCCGAAGCCGCGCTAGTACATGGCTATGTACGACCGCAGCTGACACATGCCCATGAATTGCACATCCAAGCCGGACGCCACCCCGTCGTCGAGGCGACTCTCGACGGCGGCACGTTTATGCCCAACGACACGCAACTCGGCGACACGCGGGCGCCTGGCACGGAAGATAGTGCACCTGCTGACATCTTGCTGCTTACCGGCCCGAATATGGCCGGTAAGTCCACCTATCTGCGCCAGGTGGCTCAGATTGTCGTACTGGCACAGGTAGGCTCATTTGTGCCCGCTGATGCTGCCAGCATCGGGCTGGTCGATCGCATATTTGCTCGCGTGGGTGCCGACGACGATCTCGCGCGCGGCGTCAGCACCTTCATGCGAGAAATGACGGAAACAGCCTATATTCTGCGTCATGCAACCGCGCAGAGTCTCATCGTGCTCGACGAGGTGGGCCGGGGCACCAGCACTCATGATGGATTGGCCATCGCCCAAGCGGTCATTGAGTATCTCCATGATGCGGTGCGTGCACGTACGCTCTTCGCCACGCATTTCCATGAGTTGGCCGAAGTGGCGGAAGAACTGCCCAACGTGCACGTGGCGGCTATGCAAGTTCATGAGCAGGCTGGACAGATTGTCTTTCTTCATCGGCTGGCTCCAGGTAAGGCGACCCGCAGCTATGGGGTCCAGGTGGCGCGTATGGCAGGACTGCCCCATAAGGTGACAGCGCGAGCTACCCAGCTGCTCGCTACCGCCGACAACTCGCACACAAATACGGACCAGGCCCCAGATCGCGCATCGCGGACCGCGATGCGCGAGAGTCATCCGTCTTCTAAGGTCATACGCGATTCTGGCGGCTGCCTGGAGTATATTGTTCCCGCGGTGCCCGCTCTCTCCGAGTCCGCCCGCGACCTCATCATGGGAGTGGTGAGCTTGAATGTCGCGGGCATGACACCGATCGAAGCGATCAATGTGCTGTATAGACTGCGGGAGCGGGCAACGACGCTGCTGCAATCAAGAAATGACTAACAAGTCGTGCGAAGTCTCGCAACCACCCGGAGAACGATGGACAATCTACCGCTAAAGCCGCGCATGCCAATTAGCTTGCTCGGATCGGAAGTCATCGAACGCATCGCCGCGGGTGAGGTCATCGAACGACCAGCCTCCGCGCTGCGCGAGCTGGTCGAGAATGCGCTAGATGCCGACGCCAGGGCCATTCGCGTTGAGCTCCGCGAAGGCGGCATCCGGCTCCTGCGCGTATCCGACGATGGCGTGGGGATCCGTGCGGAGGAGCTGGAGATGGCCGTGGCGCCACACGCCACGAACAAATTGCGGCGGCTGGCGGACCTGGATCACATCGAGACACTTGGTTTCCGCGGTGAGGCACTGGCCAGCCTCACCGCGGTCGCCGAAGTACACATATGTAGTACGGCCGACGACAGCGGCATCGGCCACACACTGTTGGCACGTCCAGGCCACACTCTAACCTCGGGGCTCGAAGGACGGGCATGCGGGACAACGGTGACCGTGCGCGATCTGTTTCACCTCATG
>DASYGC010000795.1:0-7526 GCA_036000225.1 Ktedonobacterales bacterium
TCAAGATCCGTTGGCATGCTTGCTCCTACTCTGCCAGCGAAGCGGCGCTCGTCTTACGCTACCTGCTGGGGTATCCCGATGCCCGCGTCTACGACGGCTTCTGGGCCAAGTGGGCCACCCGCGCTGAGACCCCTGTCGAAATCTGAACGCGCGCTCACACCCCCAGCGCATAGAGCTCCGGCTCTCCTTTGGCGCTCTCATCCGCGCCAATAAACGAACGGCTCCCCAGGACATACAGGTGCGTCTCGTCCACCGCGAGGAACTCAGGTTCATAGGTCGCGTCATTCTCCTGCGGCATCCGCACGATGCTGCCCGATGACGCATCGAAGGCGTACATCCAGTGCGGCGCCCTGATCGGCGTGAACAACGCATGGCCGTATGGAGCGACTGGTGTCGCGGTGGCGACATAGATCGCCCCGTTGCTCACCATGGGCCCCAGCATGACCCGGCTCCCATCCAGTGCCGCACTGCTCCAGACCAGGTGGCCGGTGCTTACATCAAACGCCTCAATATGCCCGCCCACATTCAGATAGAGTCGCTGCTGGTCCGCAGCCATGCTCGCGCTGTCATACGATCCCGCCGCACTCACCGCGATGTGCCACGACACGTGCCCAGTGGTCGCGTCGAGCGCCGTCACTCCATCGCGCACACGCCGGTACAGCAGCCCGTTATCTCCCACAATCAGCACTGGCTGAGTGATGGTGCTGGCTCCTTCCTCCCGCACCTGCCACCGCACCATGCCCGTGCGACCATCCAACGCCGTCACGGCAGCTTCCACCACGTATGGGCTGGTGGACAGCGAGAGATAGACGCGCCCCGCCCCCACCACCAGCACCGGGGCAATGGGCGAGTATGCCGATTGGCTGTCCGCGGAGAACCGATAGCTCCACGCCAGCTGCCCGGTGGACACCTCCAGCGCATACACCTGCTCATCGGTGCTGTAATACAGCAATCCATCAGCATATACCAGATCACCGTCCGCAATCCCCAGGTGGATGCGCGCCGCCGCACGATACTGCCACGCCAGCTGCCCGGTGGACGTCTCCAGCGCGTAGATCTGCTCATCGGTGCTGAAATATAGCAGCCCCGCGGCGTATACCAGATCGCCGTCCGCTACACCAAGATGGATCGGCTCCGCCGCCCGATACTGCCACAGCGCCTGACCGGTGTTGGCGTTCAGCGCGTAGATCGCGGTGTCAGTTACCAGGACCACCGCCGCGCCATCCACCTGAATGGCACGAATGTATTGCGGCGGATCTGCCGTTTGCGCGCGCCAGACCTGTCTCCCGTTCTGGATCGCGGCCACAAAGTTTCTCGCGGCGCCCGTCACCGTCAGATACACCATGCCGTTCGCGACAGCCATCCTACTCGGGGCGTCTGGGGCGAACGTGTGGGCCCAGAGTGGTTGCAGGTGCGCGAGGTTCCGCGCGGTCAGCGGCTGGCTCGTACCCGGGCTGACGCCACCACTGGGCGCCTGGTCAAAGATGCTCCCCGATGGTGCCCCCGCGCCATGGAACGAGAGCCAGACGCCGAGTCCGAGCGTGGTGAGCACGACGAGCACGACCACTGCGAGTACCACGCCGCGCACCGGCCTCGACCCTCCTGCTCGCAGCCGCATGCTCACAGTCTCCTGCTGCGCGCCATTCGATGGCGGGATGCCTTACGCGCACCGCATCGGGGAGTATAGCTGAGCACAATCGCCAGTGTCATGGGACATTTGTCCCCATTCTTCGCTTGTCCCCATTTTCGTTCTGTGCGCGCAGTGCGTAGGAACAATGCACGACTTGCCCGCCCCGTGGTGGCGCACGGGTGTGCGCTCCGGCACGGTTAGGCCCTCCGCGCCCACTCTCGTGTCAGCCACGCCTGCGCAAAATCCACCACCGCCCGCTGCGGCATCAGCCGCGCCTCCGCCGAACCCACCAGCCCCTGGCGCACGTCTTCGCCTTGCTCGAACTCCGCCCCGATCCGCGCGAATGGCTCGCTGTCGACTTCGATATCGCGGTAAGTTTGCCACACGCGCTGCCCATCCACCAGGATGGGCGCGGCATCCTCGTGTAGCGGCGCGCCGGGCGCGCGGTACTCCGCCAGATGCATCGACGTATTGCGGTCGTGGCCAACGCCCAGCAGCAGCACCCAGCCATTCAGCTCGTAGATGCGCGCCAGTGGTGAACCCTCGCCCAGCGAGTTGTCCAGCGTGTGCCCCGCCGTGATGCGCGCGGCGTGCTGACCCCAGGCGGCGAATGACACCGCGGGGTGGGCGCTGCGTAAGCTGCCTGGCCACGAGCGCACCGTCTCGGCGATGTGCCCCATTCCACGCGTCGGTGTGATTGCGGGGTCGAACGCCGGCATGCTTTCGCGTATGAGTGGCCACCACTCCTCTGGCACCGGCGGATGCTGCCACTGTGCGGGGTCGGAATACTCGCCGGAATGCGTGGGCACGACCAGCGTCCCATCCGGCGTAAGCACATCCAACAGTGCCTGCGTCACTGCGACCGGTCCACCACACACCCAACCTAGCCGGCTCAATGAGGAGTGAACGACCACCACCATGCCCGCGGTAAGGCCAAGCTGGCGCAGATCGGCGGCCAGGTTCTCGCGGGTGCGCAGGCTTCCCGCGGGCAAGATCGCCTGTTCGCCACCCATGCCATGCTGCCTTCAATCAAGCCTTCGTAGTGGCGCACGGGTGTGCGCTCGGGCCTCGAAATCCGCCAGCCGCACGCGCGCGAGGTCTATGCCATGGCCGCTGTTCAGCCCGCTCTCACGCGCCACGCCTGGACATCGGCCTTCAGTGGACTGTTCTGCCCCTAATTGACCGTGGGGCGCGCCAGCTGCTTGGAGCGCTCACGCGAGCCAGCCCGCGCGCGCTCTTCGAGCTTCTCCAGCACATCGCGCAACTGTTTACGTGAGCGCCACAGGCGTGTGTCGATGGCCCGGTGGGTCAGGCCGGTGCGCACGGCAATCTCCTCCGTGGTCGCCAGCCGGAAGTAGCGCAGGTACACCAGCAGCCGATCGAGTTCCGGCAGCTCTTCGAGTGCCGCGCGTAGTTCCGCTTGCCGCTCGCGCCGTTCCAGCAGCCCATCGATGCTCTCAGCGGGATCCAGCGTGCCGGGTCGCCCCTCGGCCTGGTCGCCTTCCGCGCTCGCCTGCCCGATGTCGTGGGACGCGTGGTCGTCATTGGCGGCGCTCGGTGTGGGAATCAGCAGCGCCTGGCGGCGCTGCACCTGGCGCCGGGTATCCAGTGCCAGATATTTCGCGCGCATCGTCAGCCAGGTGCGGAAGGCGCCGCGCGCCGGATCGAAATCGCCCGCCTCTTTCCAGGCGACCACGAACACGTCGCTCACACACTCTTCCACATCCTGCGCGGTGGCGACTCCACCCAGTAACGAGCGAACGAAATAGGTCAGTTCGCGGCTATAGCGCGAAACCAGTGCCTCCATTGCTCGGGTGTTCCGCGCGACCAGTCCGCGCCAGAGTGCGTCATCATCCCAGCCGTCTTGCACCACGTTATATCCTCGCGAATAGACCAGCGCTCGTCTCGGGTTTGCCGCGGGGCCGCAACCGCTGGCCCATTGTCACCCGATTCGGTCCACATTGTCAAGTGGCTGTTTTCCCGCAACGAACATGAAGCATCCCAGCGCGGTGGCATCTCGATTGTTGACCGCAATTATATTGACAGCAATTATCGCGCCCAGCCAATTGTGGAGGGGGCGTCCGGGCTCTTGAACGCCGGCGGATGTGGTATGACACGCGAGGACACGCCCCAGTCTCGGCGTGTAACGAGCAAAGGCGGCGCGGCGATGAGCGACCAAGACGTCAGCACGAACACCATCACCCGCGAGCAACGGGGCCACCTGCTGTTGATCGGCCTGAACCGGGTCGCCAAACGCAACGCATTCGACCCGCCCATGCTCCATGCGCTCGGCCAGGCGTATGCCATGCTGGAGCACGACGATGAACTGCGCTGCGGGGTGCTCTTCGCCCACGGCGATCACTTCACTGGCGGCATCGACCTGGCCCAGTTCGCGCCGCTGATGGCCAGTGGCGGGCTGGCGCCACCCGCCGGTGCGCTGGATCCGCTCGGCATCACGGGACCGCGCCTGAGCAAGCCAGTGGTCTGCGCGGTGCAGGGGATCTGCCTCACGATCGGCATCGAGCTGATGCTCGCCGCCGACGTGCGCATCGCCGCCAGCGACACCCGCTTCGCGCAGATCGAGGTCAAGCGCGGCATCTACCCCGCCGGCGGCGCGACGATCCGCTTCGTGCGCGAGGCGGGCTGGGGCAATGCGATGCGCTATCTGCTGACGGGCGACGAGTTCGGCGCGGAGGAAGCGCTGCGCATCGGCCTGGTGCAGGAAGTCGTCGCGCCTGGCCAGCAGCGGGAGCGCGCGTTGGCGCTGGCGGAACTGATCGCCGCGCAGGCGCCGCTGGGCGTGCGCGCCACCCTGGCTTCGGCGCGCCTGGCCATCACCGATGGCGAGCAGGAGGCCGCGCGGCGGCTGGCGCCCGATCTGCGGCCGATCCTGAGCAGCGACGATGCGCTCGAGGGCATCCAGTCTTTTGTCGAGCGACGCCAGGCGCGATTCACCGGCCATTAGAAGGAGTCGATCATGGGCAGTGATACCGCCGCGCAGACCTCCGCGCGGGAAGCCGCACAGCAACCGGAGATAACGGTACATGCCTCGTTGCGGGTGGAGCGGCTCGCGGGGGTGGCCGAGGTAGTCCTGACGGGTCCGGGCAAAGGCAACAGCATGGGGCCGGACTTCTGGCGCGAGATGCCGGAGATCTTCACGGCGCTCGATCAGGACACCGCGGTGCGCGCGGTGATCGTGCGCGGGGAGGGCGACCACTTCTCGTATGGGCTGGACCTGCCGGCGATGATGAGCCAGCCGGGGCTACAAGTGGCCGGCGATAACTTGGCGGCCGAGCGCACGGCGTTCCTGGATCAGATCGGGCGCATGCAACAAGCTTGTTCGGGCGTGGCCCAGTGTCGCAAGCCGGTGATCGCGGCGGTGGCGGGCTGGTGTATCGGCGGCGGTCTGGATCTGATCGCGGCGTGCGATGTGCGGTTGTGCGCGGCTGACGCGCGCTTCAGTTTGCGTGAAGTCAAGCTGGCGATTGTAGCGGATATTGGCAGTTTGCAGCGGCTGCCGGCGATCATCGGGCAGGGCAACACGCGCGAACTGGCGCTGACCGGCAAAGATATCGACGCGGCGCGGGCGCTGCGCATGGGGCTGGTCAATGAGGTGTTCGAGTCGCCGCCAGCGCTGCTGGCGGCCGCGCGCGCCATGGCACGGCAGATCGCGGCGAATCCACCGCTGGTGGTGCAGGGCACGAAACGGGTGCTCAACGAGAGCCAGGGACACACGGTCGAGGAGGGGCTGCGCTACGTGGCGCTGTGGAATGCGGCGTTCCTTCAGTCGCATGATCTGCGCGAGGCGTTTGCCGCCTTCGTGGAGCGCCGGACGCCAGACTACCAGGGCCGCTGAACGCGCACGGAGGGGGTTATGGCGGGTGGGTGTATTGCCGGGTATACCCCCACGTGGTATAATGCGGGCGTGGGCACGGCGCCCGAGTCATTCGGATCTGGACAGGCGTGCCCCTGAGATCACGCGGCAGCACCGCCGCAGGAGTACCATGAAACCTAATATTCACCCGCGCTACGTGGACGCGACAGTCACCTGCGCCTGCGGCAATACGTTCAACATCGGCAGCACCAAGCCGGTGCTCAAGGTTGATGTCTGTTCCAAGTGTCACCCGTTCTATACCGGCCAACAGCGCCTGCTGGACACGACAGGTCGCGTCGAGCGGTTCCGCAAGCGCTTCAACATCAGCGAAGAATCTGACGCATAGCCGCCCAGGTTCGGTGAGTCAGCGCGGGCGCAAGCCGGATTGGCGCGCGCCCGCCGCGCACCGACCACGGGGGCGGATGCCCCAGGAGATGAGCATGAGTGTCCCTCCGAGTGAGCGACGCGTGTTGTTTCTCATCGCGGACACTGGCGCCGGACATCGCAGCGCCGCCAATGCCATCCATCACGCCATGCGCATGCTGGCGGAATCTCCGGCCTTATCCTCACCCCGGCATGCGATCCCAGACCACCGTTCGCCCGCACGAACCAGCAGAGTTTACGACAACAGCGGCTGGAATGCTCTGATTGTTGATGCGTTTGTCGCGTGTAGCCGATTCCCCCTGCGCAAAGGCGTTTCGCTGTATGGCCCGGCGATCAAACACAGTCCACGTCTGTATGGGCAATTTTTCCGCATCACTAATTCTAAGTCGCGCTTCCGCACCGCCTGGCGCTTCGCCAAGCCATTTCTGTATCAGGGACTGGCGCATCTGCTGCTGGAAACGCAACCCGATGTGATCGTCTCGGTGCATCCGCTGCTCAATCACATCACCTTGCAGGTGCTGCGCGACCTCGACGTCCGGGTTCCCTTTCTCACGGTGGTGACCGACCTGGTGAGCATTCATTATTCATGGATGGCGCCCGGCGTCAGCGAATGTGTTGTCCCTACTGAGGAGGCCAGGCGTTTCGCCGTGAGTAATGGGATGCCCGCCAAACGGGTCCATTTACTTGGCATGCCGATCGATCCCAAATTCGCGCAACCACCGGCTGGCACCCGCGCCATGCTGCGCGCCGAACTAGGACTCGATCCAGATCTCCCGACGATCTTGCTGGTGGGTGGTGGCGAAGGGGCGATCGGACTGGGCGACGCGGCCATGGCGGTTGGCCTGAGCGATATGCCGGTGCAGATGGTGGTCGTCTGCGGCCGGAACAAGACCCTGTATACGCGGCTGCAGCAGGCGCGATTGCGGTTTCGTGTGCCCACGGGTGTGCTGGGATTCATCCAGAACATGCCCGATCTGATGCACGCGGCGGATGTCATCGTGACCAAAGCGGGGCCCGGCACGATTAGCGAGGCCATGGCATGCGGCTTGCCGATTGTGTTGACGGGGGCGATTCCCGGTCAGGAAGAAGGCAATATCCGCTTCGTGAGCGAGAACGAGCTGGGTATGGTGGCCCGTACGCCATCCGCCGTGCTCGACGCCCTGCGCGAGCTGTTGACGCCGTGCAGTCCACGCCTGGCGCTCTTGCGCGCCAACGTCGGCAGGATGAGCCGTCCCGAGGCCTCGTTCGATATCGCGCGGCTGATCCTGAAGTATCTGCCACCCATAGGCAGCCCCTCTGCCTGGGCCAGGGCCCAACGTTCGGCTGCCGCGCGCCGCTATCGGCCGCGGCCGGGGCACCTCAGCCGTCAGCCGCGCCAGGGACTGCACACGCTCAATGCCGCGTTCACGGCATCGCGTGGCCGTCGTCGCACACTCCAGGGCGGCCGGCTGTTAGCGGTGCTACGCGCACGCACGGGCGATCGTTCGCGCCGGATTGCCCGGCTGACCGACATCATCGGCGCGCGCGCGTTGCTGCTCAGAAGCACCTCGCTGGGCAAGGGACAACTGCGCCGGATCCATCGCCCGCGGCGGCTCGATGAGGACACGGCGCCGACGCAGAGTGATGATGGCATGTAGC
>DASYGC010000796.1:0-3042 GCA_036000225.1 Ktedonobacterales bacterium
TGGAACTGGCTGGAGACTGGGGCCTGCAGCGTTGGCCCCTCGCACTAGCGTCGGATCAGTTCCCGGGCCAATCTGGTCCGCAGGAGTGACGGATGGGTCAGATGGGACGGATGGGACGGATAGCGATGCGCTCGAACGGTCCCCTCCTGCATGCTGCCCTGTGCGGGCTGCACGGGCTGCGCCGGCAGTGGGAGTCGGCGCGGCAGCGCTGGCCTCGCCCATCCCCATCTGTTCCAGGGTTTCAGCAGCCCGTTCCAGCCGCTCCAGCGTCAACGCGGCACTCGCGCCCAGCATGACCTCGTGATGTCTGCCCTTGAATCGCTGCGGAGAGGCATACCAGCGCCATACGCCGTTGTGACGCCTGCGGCGGGCGGTAAAGCGCATCACTCCGACCTCGAAGCAGAATTGGGTCGTGGTGTCGCGCGCCAGCCATGTCCACCACTCCGGGCTGCCCACTTCGATGGGGCGAGCTTCTGTCTCGTCCTTCCCGTCGCCGTCGCGTGCGTGTGGGAAAGTGAGCACGCCACTGCGCACGGCGGGAAGGGTTCCGTTTGCCACGCGTGGCACGTGTACCACCGCCTCGCGATCCCGGCTCGTCGTAGTCGGGCACAGCTACCAACATCGCCCTGCCTGAACTTTGCGCATGCTCCGAGTATGTCCCATCGCGATTCTTTTGGCAAGAGCTGGTGAAGGCCAATGCGACACGGCTTTGCAGCATCACGTCGTGGCGTTACGTTGTCGAGCATCTAGCCGAGCATCTAGCCGAACACCTAGCCGAGCACATGGCCCGGGGCTGCTCTTGCCTGCCTAGCCAGACTATCTAGCGAGCGATGAGGTCGGCGACGACCTCGAAGAGCGTGTTCAGGTCGAACGGCTTGCGGATGACTGGCGCCTGGAGGTCGCGCAGCAGTGTGGTGATCTCGCCATCGCCCGCCACGTCGTTTGCAGTAATCAGCACGAAGCGATGCGTCATGGCGAGCTGCGGCTCCGCCGCGACGGCACGCAGCACCCCCCGGCCATCCAGCCGCGGCATCTGCCAGTCCAGCAGCACGATCATCGGCACGGTGCTCGCACGCAGCATCTCGAGTGCGCACATCCCATCGGGCGCTTCTCGAATATGGCGGTCCTCGGCGCAGAGCGCCATATGCAGGAGCGCACGAATGCCGGGGTCGTCATCAACGATCAAGAAGTGCACTGCGGCATCCATAGCGATGTCTCATTTCCTCGGAGTGCTCAAAGACCCTGGTGTGTTCTGCCCGAAGGTAGAGCAGCAAGGGAGGAGCGGGCGCGGGCCTGCCAATGACCCGCCAGACGGCTACGCCGCCGGTCTGGGGCGCCGCGACGCGGGCTTGCGTGGGTGGTCTCGCCGAGCCTCTGGCTCCTCCTAGCGCTCGGCGAAGTCGGCTGACACGGCAGAGAACCAGTGGCCATGCAGTGGTTGTCCACACACATCGCACGCGCACAGTTCCTCCACTCGACGATAGGTGACACCGCAAAAGAAGCATTCGTACGTGTACATGAGATTGCCCACTCCGTTCGCGTGCCGCGCCTGCTGACTGTGCTGCTGCTGCTGCCCCGGTCACGAGCGGTGGCGTCACTTCAGCCCGACCCCTCGCCCTGTTCTGTTGACTGCAAGTGAGGGTAGCACGGCCAGGGACGGCGCGCAGTCAACGAAAGGAGTAGGAGACGGCTGATCTTGGCGGCCCAGCGACGGAGAGGAGGAAGCGAGGTGCGTAAGGTGCTGGCCGCTGGTGATCCCACCCAGCGATACCGCCCGAGGCGCTCGCTCGGTTCGATGCTGCGCCGAACAAGGCGTGGGATGATGCCTCGTGTGCGCAGCGCCTGTCGGCAGCGCAGGTAATCGTACCCTTTGTCGGCATATTGCTTCGTGTTCGTGGGGCGCTTCCGGGGTCGTCCCTCCTGCCGATGCGGGAGCCGCAGCGGCAGGATCGCATCGACGTTCTCTTCCAGCAGCTGGGAGTCGTGCACATTGGCCCTCGAGATGGTCACTCCCACCGGCACACCGTTGCGGTCGACCACGTCATGGCGCTTGGTCCCCAGCTTGCCGCGAGTGGTCGGATCCTTGCCGGTCTGCTCACCCCCCGGGCGCTGGCACGCTTGCACTGTCGAGTGACGCCCGCTCCCAATCAATCTGTCCTGTGTCTTTGCTGCGAGAGCGCGTAGTGGAGATGTGTCCAGACGCTGGCCTGCTGCCAGTCGCGCAATGGAGCGTCCACTGCGCTCCACCGTATGTGTCGCTGGGTCGGCAATGAGATTGCCGGTGCTGAGGTGACCCTATTTATCCATGGCATCACGCCGTAGCAGCGCGGGGCGCACGGCTAGGAGTTCTTGAAACGCAAACGGCTTAACCAGACAGACATCTGCCCCAGTACCCGTGCGCCAGCTGCGCTCGATGCAACCTGCATCTGCGCCTGGGCTTGTGCCTTTATATGCAACCCCCTATGTCGGCCTGCTCCTATGCCGGCCTGCTCCTATGCCTGCCTGCGCATCCTTGCGCGCACTTGCTCCGCAACGCTTTCTCCGCGTCCGTATCCCTCCGCACTCTTCCCTCCGCACTATGCGCGCCGCCCCTGGAACAGCGTGACGAACCACAGGACCGCGCCACCGCCCGCCAGGATGACCGCCAGCCAGTCGGAGAACGCCTGCACGCCGACGCCCAGCGACGGAGCGAAGGCGCCGAGGCCGATCATGACCAGGCAGGCGATGGCCGCGAGAACCGCGAGGAGCGTGACGCCGATGCGCAGGCCGCGCCGTCGCGCCGTCGCCACGCCTGGCTCATCGGTCGGGCGCAGCAGCTCGATGCCGAGCCAGAGCAGCGCCGCCAGCGGAAGGAAGTGCACAAGGTCGATGAACACGCCGGAGCCGGCGGTGATCGGCTGAATGAAATTGCCGTTGATGTAGCCATCGCCCGCCATCAGCAGCAGGACAGCGGCGACTTCGAGACGGGACACGAGCGTGCGGCTGGCCGCTGTCGCGGGAGTGCTGGTTGGGGTGGTGGTTGGGATCGAGGTAGCCATGATG
>DASYGC010000797.1:0-5606 GCA_036000225.1 Ktedonobacterales bacterium
GGTCGGATCTCATCCGACCCCCACATGTTGTGGTGGTGAGCCCCCGGGGACTCGAACCCCGAACCCGCTGATTAAGAGTCAGCTGCTCTACCATTGAGCTAGAGGCCCGTGCGCGGCGGTGCCACGCAAATCTCATAATAGCATGCCATCGGTCGCGGCGCAAGGGCCGCCAGAATGCCAGAATCCGCACCCTCAGGCACGCGTCGTGCGTACTAATCAGTGAGCGGCGATGGCCGCGCGACGATCAGAGTACACGACGCCCGAGTCATGCGGCAAGGGAGCTGGCAGCTATGGTACCGATGATGTCCCCTGGAGTACACCCTTCGTCTAATGGCCGTGGCCAACTCAATGGCGGCATTAGTTTCCCCACGATGCACTTCCGGGGCGGTGAGCGGCGACCCGGGTGGAGCGGCTATACTGCGTTCGTCCTTTCCGGCGGCGGCGCCCGTGGTGCCGTGCAGGTAGGCATGTTGCGTGCGCTTCTCGAGGCAGGCGAGCGGCCAGATGTCATCGTCGGCACGTCGATTGGTGCCTGGAATGGCGCCTGGCTGGCGCGCCACCCGAATCTGGAGGGACTCAACGAACTCGAGGACCTCTGGCATGGCTTGACGAGTTCCAAGGTCCTCCTTGGTCGCGAAACGTATGGCGCTCCACCGGCGCGCGCGATCGCCGGCATGCTCGTGCTGAGCGCCGCGCGGCGGGTCGCGCAGGGAGCTCCATCGCTGTACAGTGATGCCGGTATGTCGCAACTGGTCGAACGCTTGATTGGCAACTGGACGTTTGAGGATCTCACTCTGCCGATGCGGGTGATCGCCGCCAACTTGAGTCATGGCGGACGAGCGGTCTTTTACAGCGGACCATTGGCACCTCCGGTGCTGGCTTCCTCAGCGATTCCTGGCATTTTTCCGCCAGTGCGTATTGGTGAACAGGTCTATGTTGATGGTGGTGCCCTCGAAAACGCGAGTCTCGATGTGGCATACGATCTCGGCGCGCGCCGTCTGTTCGTGCTCGATGTGGGCTACGATTCCAACACCGACGAAAACGCGCTCTGGGCTGCGGTTTCCCAGCACCATGTCGAGCATGCCCGCCAGAGCACGACCCATGCGCTCGCTGCCGTCCTGGAGCGTACTGCCCAGGTGATGAGCCGCTATCACCTCGAGCAGGCGCTGCGGCGACTGCCACCAGGCATTGAGGTCCATGTCCTCAGTGGGACGACGGCTGGGGGACTTCTCGACTTTGGGCGGAGCGCGGAACTGATGCAACAGGGATACGCTCGCACGCAAGCGCATCTTGGTGCGCTTTCGCCGTCTACGACGAATGTCGCGGAGCACGACTCGAACGGCGAAAGGGCTCTTGCTTCCACAGCCCTCACGGACAGGGCATCGATGGCCGCCTCCGCTTGAGCCAACGCTCCGACGCCGTCGGCGGGGGATTGCGACACACCAATGCGCGTTCTGGCACCCTGTCTGGAATGGTGTTGCCCCTAGGTAGGGGACCGTCCACGCTGATCCAGATTGGTCCGGCCTTTTGCCTGTTTGGTGGTGTATACTGGCTACGTTACATTCGTTAAGGTTCTCACTCGCCGCCGGCTCCGGTCCACGTCGCGAGTGGCTACATCCCTGATCTCTGCTCAGGAGGCTTTCGTGAAAATTACCTGCAAGCAACAAGATCTCGCGCACGGTCTCTCGATGGTCAGCCATGCTGTGGCGACCCGTAGCACCCTTCCGATTCTCGCGAATATCTTGATCGCGACTGATACCGAGCGGATTCGTCTCTCAGCGACTAATCTGGAAATCGGGGTCTCCTGCTGGGTGCCCGCGACCATCCATACCGAAGGCACCACCACGGTGCCCGCGCGCCTACTCACCGACTTTGTCAACACGTTGCCGCCCGGTTCAGTCGATCTTAGCTTGCAGCCTGGTGGCGGCCAAACGCTCAAGATATCCGGGCACCGCACCTCGGCCAACGTGCGGGGGATGGACCCGGCCGAGTTTCCGGCGATCCCCAGTGTCGAAGGAAGCGAGTCTCCGGTGTATCTCGATGCCGCCGAACTGCGTGGCATGATTAGCCAGGTTACCTTCGCCGCCGCAACCGACGATGCGCGACCCGTTTTCACTGGTGTGTTGGCCCGCATCGCCGACGATCGCCTGACCTTTGCTTCCGCTGATAGCTTCCGCCTGGCGGTACGCACCGCTCCGCTTCCCGCGGCGTCCGGCGGGGGTGTGGCCACCGCAGTAGGCGATGTGCTGATTCCCGCGCGTACGCTGAGCGAACTCGGGCGCGTGCTGCCTGATGAGGGCACCGTGCAAATGTTCGTGACGCCGAACCGCAACCAGGTGGTTTTCCACACCGAGACGGTGGAACTCGTCTCGAATCTGATCGCGGGCCAGTTCCCCAACTACCAGAGCATTGTACCTAAGACCCACGCCACGCGCGCGGTGATGAAGACCGATGATCTGCGCGCGGCCGCCAAGCGCGCCTCGCTGTTCGCCCGTGATAGCGCGAACATCACCCGCATCAAGATCGAGGCCGGCGAGGGCGGCGGCGCGATGCCCGGCTCAGTGACCCTCTCAGCGACCGCCGAGGAGTTGGGCGATGCCACCGACACCGTGGATGCGGCGGTGGACGGCCAGGGGCTGGAAATCATCTTCAATGTCAAATATCTTTCCGAAGTGCTTGCCGTCCTGGATACGCCTGAAGTCGCGCTGGAAGTGAATAATCCACAGTCACCTGGTGTGATCAAGCCTGTTGGCAAGGATGAAGATCACTACACATATGTCGTAATGCCGATGCACAACACCCGCTAGGACGATTCCAGTCACAGGCCACCGGGTGGACGTGGCACGCCGGGAGGAAGTCGATGGGACGGAAGTTTTATGTGTTGGCGCTCGTTGCGTCGGTCCTCGGATCGATGGGCGCCGCCGCCGATGTCTCGTGGCATTTCTCGCGCTTGTTCGATGAATTCTCGTGGCCACACAATCTGGCCACCAGCGGCTTCCTGTTGAGCCTGGCGCTGTTGTACTGGGCGTTGTGGCGTCATCGCGATCAGGTGACTGGTGCTGAGCGCGTGGGACTGCTGATTCAGGCGACTGGACTCGGCCTGTTCCTGATCGCCATCCCGCTGGATCTCACTTGGCATTTGATCTATGGGATAGACCTGACCACCTGGTCGCCAACCCACCTGCTGCTGTTCTACTCCGCGGTACTGAGCCAGGTTGGCGTCATCATTGCCTGGATGGCGTCGGCTTCCGCCCGATCGCGCGGCGCGTGGCTGCTGACGCTCGGCTTTTGCGCGGTGCTGCTCTCCCAGGTATTGTTCCCCGCATATCAGCAGGAATACGCGGCGGTGGCGCTCGCCTCGCTCACCAGGACGGGGCTCGCGCCATGGTATGTCGCGCCAGACATGTGGGCACGTGCCGGCCGCCAGGCACAACGCCTGGCGCGTAATGGTACACCTGACTGGCTGTACATCACTTATGTCGCCGCGGTCGGCGCGCTGGCGTTGACGTTGAGTGCGATGCTCTTGCGTGTGACTTTCCAGCGCCTGACGCCGCACGCGACAGGTTGGCGGCGCACTTGGAATGGGGCCGGCGGCGCGACGGCGGTGGTCATCGTGTACCTTGCGTTTCGTGTTCTTGCTCGAGGGTTCTTCTCCCTCGTGGGGATGCCCACCGCCACGGTTTCCGTCTGGCTCCTGCCGCTCGGTCTAGCAATCGATCTGTCGCTGCTCCTTGCCGCCGTCACTGCCTCGGATCGCCCGCTCGCGTGGGACCCGCGGGGGTGGTCACAACAGCGCGTGGGAGCCGCGCTGTTGGCCTGGACCGCGCTAGGAGGGGTAGCTGGAGCGGCCGGACTCTACGGCGTGCTGGCGATGCTTGCGCATTGGGGGTTCAGCGTGCCGGCGGTACCAGGGCTGGCCGTCCCATTCGCCTTGCTTACTGGTGCGCTGGGTGGCGCGCTCGGAGCACCGTTGGCCGAGCGCATCCTGCTGTTCGTGGAAGGCGCACCGTCAAGAGCCGCCGCGAGCACGGGCATGGGGCCAGCGGCTGATCGTCGCTGGCCCAGTAGCGCGCAGGTCCAGTGGGAGCGCGCTGCCGCCTGGGGACGCGCGGCAGCGGGCCGACTGGCCGCGCGGCGCCACGGATAGCACGCGGCCAGACGCGTGCCGCATCGGTCGCTAGGTACTAATTGATCGGCGTGTACATCCGGCCACCAGAGGTCCACGAGCATGAGAGATGGAGCACGCGGCACGCTGGCCCTGGCGGGATCGGGTGAGTTCTTGCCAGCGATGGCGCCCATCGATAGTTTGCTGCTCAATCAACTCGGCGAGCCAGGACGGGTCGTGGTATTGCCCACTGCCTCGGCGCCAGATGGTCCCGGGGTGGCCGAGCGTTGGGCGAGCATGGGCGTCGAACATTTCGCCGCGCTCGGCGCGAGCGTCGATCCGGTCATGCTACTTACCCGTGCCGACGCCGAACGGGCCGCGCTGGCGGCGCGCATCGCCGCGGCGAATTTCGTGTACCTTTCGGGTGGCAAACCGCGCTATCTGCTCGATACCCTGCGTACGACCTTGTGCTGGCAGGCCATCGAGCGGGTGTTCACGTCAGGCGGCATTGTGGCGGGATGCTCGGCTGGGGCCATGGTACTGGGCGCGCAACTGATTGACGTGCCACTGCTGTGGCGCACGACTCCGGCCCTGAATCTCGCGTCAGGCATCGTCGTTATGCCGCACTTCGATGAGATTCCACGTTGGGTTGGCGGCCTGGCTGGCCGGCTTGCCAGTTCGATCACACTGGTGGGCATCGACGGTTCAACCGCGCTGGTCGGACGAGATGGCGACTGGAAAGCGATAGGCATGGGCCGGGTGACCGTCATGCGGCCGCACGGCCGCACAGAATACCGCGCGGGTGCCTCGGTGCCCCTCTGATACCGGAGAGTCGCGCGTTCCGATCGTCAGTTGACGTGTTCAGGAAGCGGCAGGCCGGCCATTTCCATCAACTTGAGTGCGTTGGTCGTCGTCGCGACACCCGGACGCAGCAGGTAATCGAAGTGCATTGAGAGCCCTTCGACGCCGCGTGTAAACGACTCGGTGAAGTGCACCAACTTGCTCGATCCGCTGAGTTCAGGGCTTTCCGCTAACGCCAGATCATGGGTCGAAACGGCGCCGGTCGCGCCCAGACCTACCAGATAATTGATGATGTGCGCCGCGGCGATGCGTCGCTCCCCGGTGTTGGTGCCAGCCAGAATCTCATCCAGCAGGAAGAGCGGAGTCTGCGTTCCCCCATCGACCGCATCCTGTACCTCCTCGACGACCAGTTTCAGGCGCGTCAGCTCTGCCATAAAGTACGAGATTCCCAACTCGAGCGAGTCGCGAATGCGCATGCTGGTGATGATTGCGGTGGGATGTAGTCGCAGTGATGCCGCGCAGACTGGCGCGCCCGCCTGTGCCAGCGCGACATTGATGCCAATGGCGCGCAGCAAGGTGCTCTTGCCCGACATGTTGGAGCCGCTTACCAGGATAAACGTCCCGGGAGGACCTACGGTGATGTCATTGCCCACACAGGCGGCGGACGGCAACAACGGATGTCCCAGACGCGTCGCCACCA
>DASYGC010000798.1:0-2172 GCA_036000225.1 Ktedonobacterales bacterium
CACCCGCCGCCTCATGGCTCGCCTCCTCATCTCCCACCCCATGTACCAATTCGCCGCCAGTTGTTGGAGTATGCCGTCGCGGCACTCAAGTGCCGGCGTACGGCGGCGGACGGACTGAAGTCCGCGGAACCGCACGAACCGGTAGCGACTTAGCGACTTTAGTCGCCGTTCGCGTGCTCCGGCAGTTTACTGCCGAGGCGGCTCTCGTGCGCGAATCGCCACCAATAGGAATCCTCTACTCCCAAACGATGCGCCACCGCGCGCAGTCTCACTGTCAGCCGGATGGCTTGCGGACGGCATATGCGCGCGCATACCCCTTTGATTCGCTGCCGCCGAGCCGCTATGGTTGGGGATGGGGGGACGCTCGCGGCACTCATGCACTTTTACAATTTAATCTGGTAGACTGAGGCATCGGGCAATCAATGTTGCCTGTTTGCCAGAGGGAGGTGGCCGGTGGGACGAGCGCGAACGGTAACCGTGACGGACGAGCAGCGCCGCGACTTGCAACGACTGGTGGCTCACGCGCCCAAAGCCTACCTGCGCGAACGAGCGGCCGCCATTCTCAAGGTAGCGCAGGGGATGCCCGCGGCGCAGGTCGGCGCGCATGGGTTGCTGCGTCGGCATGCTCCCGACACGCTCTATGCCTGGCTCGACCGCTTTGAAGCCGAGGGCATCGCGGGACTGACGATGCGGGCGGGACGCGGGCGCAAGCCCGCTTTTTCCCCCTCTGCCCGTCGACGCGGCGCAGGCGGCGCTCCGGGACATCGTGCGGCGCGAGCCGCGCCTGTTGGGGGTGAAGCAAACGCGCTGGACCCTGGGGGCGCTCTTGGGGGTCGTGCGTGAGCAGCTGGGCTGGAAGGGAGTGGGCACCGTGGGAGGGCTCGCGCGGCTCCTCGGCCGGGTGCGCATCCGACGCAAGCGGGGACGCGGCCACATCCACTCGCCCGACGCGTGCTACCCTGAGAAGCGAGCCGAGGCCCAGGCACGCGTGGAGCTTGCCCGCGCCCCGGGCCCGTCGCGCATCGTCACCTGCTACCTTGATGAGGTGACGTACGAGCGCCAGCCCAGTCTGGCGAGTGCGTACGAGGCGGTGGGACGTGATCCGCACACGGGCCATACCCACCAACCGCTGGCGCGCTTGAGTCCGCGCGGCCAGACCCTCACCCGCGCGGTGGGCGCGCTCGACGTGAGCAGCGGGCAGGTGGTGTGGCGTCAAGACTGGAAGGTGGGAATCAAAGAACTGGTCGCCTTCTATGAGCAGCTGCGGGCGGCCTACCCCGACGCCGAGCGGCTCTACGTCATCCAGGACAACTGGCCCGTCCACTTCCATCCCGATGTCCTGGTGGCGCTGGAACCGCAAACGACGCCGTGGCCGCCCAAGCGCCCACCCAGTTGGTCCGACGACCCCAGTCCGGCCGCGGTGCGTCGCTGGGGGCGCCTGCACTTGCCGATCCAGCTCGTCTTCCTGCCGACCTACGCCTCCTGGCTCAATCCCATCGAGAAGTTGTGGCGCTGGCTGCGCCAGGACGTGCTGCATCTGCACCGGCTCGCGGACGACTTGGTGACCCTGCGCGAGGCCGTGGCCACCTTTCTCGACCGCTTTGCCCAGCCCGGCGACCTCACCGCCGCCCTGCTGCGTTACGTAGGCCTTCATCTACCAGATTAAATTGTTAAGGTGCATCAGTGCCGCGAGGGTGCCCTGCAAAAGGGTATTACTGCATCAGAGAGGGAAAAGGACTCGATTGAGAGGCCTCTGCCCGGCGTATGCCTTTCCTGATTGGGGTCATCGACCTGGGCGCCGCCCTCACGCGCTGAAGAGCGTCATCGAACTGACGGCAACGGTCGGATCGTCGAGGAGCGCCAACACGTCTTCGAGTTCGCGCTCGGTGATGAGTCCGCGCTCCAGCGCCTCGGCGCGCACCTGCTCGAAGTTGGCCCGCAGCAGCTGTGCCCCCGCTGAGCCACCCGGCCAGACCGCCAGCTGACCCTCCATCCCCACGTCGATGAGGCCTTCGCCCCGCAGCCGCTGGTAGTATGCTCGCGCCCAGTTGCGCGGCCGCCATGCAACGCCAACAACTGGACTACCATATCTGTCGCCTTCTCAAAGACGGCGGCCGCAGCGCGATCGGCGGTCGGGAACGTCCGGTCGCTGAACTGGTGATCGTAGTCTTC
>DASYGC010000799.1:0-6167 GCA_036000225.1 Ktedonobacterales bacterium
GGCTGGCGGCGCTCGATGCGCTGCGGCGCGGCTTTGTCGCGACCTGTGCGCTGCGCGCCAGGTCCACCCGTGGCCTGGGACGGCTCCTGCATCACTATCAGGTGTCCATCGCACGCGAGGGCGCGGACTACGACAGTCTCGAAGTCGTGATCCGCGCCACGATCGCCCCCGCCAACATTGTCCGCCTTTTTCCCCACTATCAGACCAACCGCGTTTTCCGCAAGAAGCGCGACCACGCCCACCGCCCTGCCTCCGGCTGGTCCGCATCCCACGCTGAATCTTCGTAGTGCGGCTTTTCCGCTTGCGCTGGTGAGCCTGAGAAGTAGGGGCGAGCGGGCCCATGGGAACGCCTCTCAGGGTGGGCAATTGTCCCTTTCCTATCATTCAGGAGGATCGTATGACTGGACGGCTGACTGAGTTCGACACCGCAGGAGCGCCCGCGACTGGCTATCTGGCGACGCCGGATGCGGCAACGGGGCCGGGAGTGGTCGTGCTGCATGCGTGGTGGGGGCTGACCGAGCCGTTTCGCCAGGTCTGCGACCGGCTGGCGGACGTGGGCTTCGTGGCACTTGCCCCCGACTTCTATCGTGGCAAGACGGCCACCACCGTCGCGGAAGCGGAGGTGTTGGGCGCTGCGTCAGATCAACAGGTGGAGCAGTGGCGCAGCGAAATCGCGGGTGCGCTACAGTGCTTGCGCCAGAACGGCGCGACCAGCCGGGCAGACGGTCGCGGCGCGTTCGGCTTTGTCGCGTTCTCGCTGGGAGGCGCCTACGCGCTCGATATGTCAGTCAATCTGGCCGATGAGATCGCCGCCGTCGTGACCTTTTATGCCACATACCCTGGTCTGGACTATCGCGGCGCGAAGGCGACCTACCTCTGCCACTTCGCCGAGCACGACCCCTACGAGCCGGCGGAGTCGGTCGCGGAGATGGAGCGGGCGCTCCAGGCGGCGGGGAGGCGGGCCACCTTCGCCACCTATCCAGGGACCACGCACTGGTTTTTCGAGTCCAATCGCCCGGATGCCTACAATGCCGCCGCCGCCGCCCTGGCGTGGGAGCGAACCATCGCTTTCCTGAACGCCGAGTTGCGCGGGTAAACGCGCCTGTGGAGGAACGCCTGTGGAGGAACGCCTGTGGAGGAACGTGGATGGACAACGTGTGGCGCACCATTGTGTGGAAACAGTTCGGCACTGCTATATCCATACTCGACAACGCCGTGATGGCCTGCCCCGATGCCCTCTCCGCGCCGACCTCACGAACTCCCCTGGGTCCGCCGTCGCCGCAGGTCATCGTGTCCGCCAGCGTTGGGCGGGATGATCTTGCTCTCCCGGCTGGGCTCCGCCAGCGCCTCGGCCACCGCCGCGAGCAGCTCATCGATCTCGAAGGGTTTGCGCACCAGTCGCACCCGATGGCTGAGCAGATCGGCCTCGATATCCAGGACCTCACGCACGGCCGCCGTGCACACGATGATGGGGATCGTGGCTGTCGAACGGTGCATTTTCAGCATTTGCAGCATCTGCCAACCAAGTCGTTCGTTCCCGAACAGATAGTCGAGCAGGATGAGATCAGGCTTGACCTGCTCCACTTCGGCGACATCGTGAAAGGCCAGTCCGCGCAACACAACGTCATAGCCGCCCTCTCCATGCAGCACTTCGTAGAAGAGTTGCAGGATATCCGCTGAGTCGTTGATGACCATTATGCGCGCCGCCACTGGCAACCTCCATGGCATGCATTTCATGGCACGATTTCAGAGCGCGCCCTAATCCACGGGTCTGCGCATGCAAGATCAATACCAGACCCTACGGCACCAGACCCGACGCGAGCGTAGCCGCCCAGCGCGCGATGGCGGCCGCCACGTCGGCCTCGTGGCCGGTGTAGAAGTGGTCGGCGCCCGCGACCACATCCGTGGTGATGTTGGTGGCGGCACGCGCCTGCCGCTGGATCGCCGCCAGCGTGGCCGTGCCTCCTGGCTCATTCGTCCCGAAGAACGCCAGCAACGGGTCGCGGATCGCCGCGATCGTCGGCTCGCCGTCCGGCGCTTCGAGCAGATACGCGAGGATGTCCGCCTTGCTTACCACGGTCTGGGCGCTCTGCCGATACCACGGCGCCCATGATTGCGCCGGCGTCACCTCCGCACCGCGCCCCTCGGCAACGAGCTGTCGCGCCGCATCCACCTCACCTGGCGCGAAGAAGCCACGCAGATCGGGCGAGGCCAGCACCAGGCCGGCGATACGCGCATCCTGACGCTCCGCCTGATAGAGCACGACGCGCTGCGCCCCTGAACTATGCCCGGCCAGCACGACTCCGCCTGGCAACAGCGCGGTGGCGACCTCCACCCAGGCCGCGAGATCGCGCGGCGCCTCTTCGAGCCGCTCCCAGCCGGCGCCGCCGCCCGCCGGCATCGGCTCACCGGCGCGCCACAACATGGCCGCGATGTCGTGTCCGCGCGTGTTACCGATGACCACGAGATAGCCGCGCGCGGCCAGTTCGCGCCCGAGCAGCACATACCCGGGCGCGCTGAACGCGGCCGCGTTGCCATGGATCCAGATGATACTGGTCGGTCGCATAGCATGGCTGGCCGGCGTGATCGCCAGGCCTTCCAGCCGCAGTCCATCTTCGGTGGTCGCGTAGACCAGTTCCTCCGTGTGGGTCGTCGCCATGATCTTCTCCCCCATCTCCCGCGCGCCTGGCCGATATCGCCAGCCAGACGCGCGGCCCCGCGGCGCGTGCGCTGACCTCGACCATGCCGTCGCCTCACGCCGCCGCACCGGCACACTCGATACCATAGGCTCTCCAGCTACGGGCGAGTCAAGCCTCACAATACCCTCTCGAACGCTGGATGTGTTCCAGCGGATCAATAGCGCCGCTAGAACCCGACGGAAAGCGAACGTCACGTCGCGATTCAGAGTGTAACCCCTGATCGAAGGGGATAGTGGCGGCCATCGCAGTGGTACCCTGTCTGAAGACCGCATCCAACCGTTCGGACGCATGCCACGCGCGGCGCACGCGGGGCAAGCCCCCCCCTGAACTCCCCTCATCGTACATGCGGACACTCCGCACACCCAACACACCATCTCACCTCAGGAGGACCTTGCATGCGGAACGTAAACCGCCCCACGCCTGATCCCGTTGCGCCGCCGTCCACCACTTCGGCAGCCGCTACACTTGATGCCGCCTGGCATCGCGTCATCAGGCGCCGTTCATTCCTGCAGACCAGCGTCGGATTCGGCATCGCCGCCGCGGTGCCCGCCCAGGCGCTGCTGGCGGGAACGGCCCATGCGGCCAGCGCCAGCGGCAGCATCAGTAGCAGCGACGCGGCGCTCCTGCGCTTCGCGGCGGCCGCCGAACTGATCGAGAGCGATCTGTGGAGCCAGTACGCCGAGCTCGGCGGCGCCAACGGTGGCAATGCCGCGTACAAGCTGGCGCTACAAAATCTCGACGCTGACATGCCCCAGTACATCTCCGACAACACCGATGATGAGCTGAGCCACGCCGCCTTCCTCAACGCCTACCTGCAATCCAAGGGCGCGCAACCTGTCAACCTCGATGCGTTTCGCACCCTGCCCAGCAGCAAGGCGACTGGCGCCAAACAGATTGGCCGGCTCACCAACCTGTTGAACCTCGATGTGGACACCAGCTGGTATACGCGCTACCGCAGTACCCTGAACCCTGATCTGGGGGCAACCTTCCCCCAGGCCCTCACCATCCACAACGAACCGGCCATCCCGTTGAACGACAAAGACACCCCGCCAGGCCAGAAGCAACCCATTCCGCCGGTCACACGTGGTCAGCGGCGCATGCAGGCGATCGCCAACACGGCGGGCTTCCACTTCGCGTTTATCGAGCAAGGCGGCTCGAGCCTCTACCCCATTTTGGCGCTCAAGGCCCAGAACGCGGAAGTTCTGCGTGTGCTGCTCAGCATCGGCGGTGTCGAGATCGACCACTTCTCGCTGTGGCATGACAAGGTGGGCAACGCGGTGGCGCAGCCGTTGGCGGGGGTCAAGGACCCCGAAACGGGCCTCACCTTCCCCGACTTCAATGCCGCGCCCTTTGGCGGCGAGCTGTTCCAGACCAACCTCATCTTGCCCGAGCCCGCTCAGTTCCTGAGTACCAGTCTGCCGGTCTGCTCGGTCATTCGCCCGACTC
The DNA here is from genome assembly GCA_036000225.1 of Ktedonobacterales bacterium. Lineage (GTDB taxonomy): Bacteria > Chloroflexota > Ktedonobacteria > Ktedonobacterales > JADMIN01 > DASYGC01. The sequence continues at coordinate 4,146 of DASYGC010000799.1, forward strand.
TGGACCAGAATGGCGGCGCGATGGCGGCCATCAAAGGTTTCACCGCCGATCTGCTCTTCGCGGGGCAGTCGCAAAAGTTCTTCGATGCCGTGAATGCGCTGGCCGAGGCCGCGGACGCCGCCCAGCGCGGGTTTTAGTGCAATCGCCCCTGGCAACCGGATGCGGGGGCATTGCGTCGCGGCGCCTCCCAGCCATGCGCTGGCACGCGCCATCCACACGAGAGATGCCTGGGAGACTGATCCTCCCAGGCATCTCTCGATGTTCCGGCAGGGACACCGCGTAGCATAGGGGTCAGGTGGTGCATAACCTGGTGGATACCCTGGGCATAACCACTGGAGAAGCCAGGGACCGCCGCCACGCTCTCCACAGAGGTGTGGAGATCTCGGTGGATGGGCAGCGGACAGCCTGGGGAAAGCATGGGGACAGGTCGGTATACGCCTGCCGCCTGTCCACCATCAGCGGTGGATGGATCGGTGGATGCATTGTTGACGTTGTGGACGGACACCCGACGTTATCAACACTCGTCCACATCCCACCCCGAGTTATGCCGTAGCGGTACGGTGGTTCTCCACGCCGGCGGTGATCGGCACCGCCGCGACGCAAGCGACGCGCATCCGCTCCACGCCTAGGCTGAGGCCACGACCGAGATCGGTCAGATCGCGGTTATCCCCACTGTCCACAGCCCCTACTACGTACTACTTCTGTATCTCTCCATAATTCAATAAGAATATGAAGAGAGAGGGAGGGGTGCCGTAGCGACCTGTGCCATTGGTGAGAAACGCGTCCTTTGCGACGTACCTGTTGGTGTGCGATCGACACCCAACGCGATCGCGCGAAGGATGTGGCGCATGCGCCGGCACGACCAGTTCCAACGGCAAGGATGGTGGTATTTCGCGCTTGCCGCGCTCGCGTGTGCGGCGCTGCTGGCCGGCTGTGTGGCGGCGACGCCGGCACGCAGCTCCACCGCCCAGCGCACGCCGCATGCGCCCATCACCGCGACGGCTGTCAGCGGTGGCGCTGCGGGACTGGTGAATCGCCCGGTGCCCTCGACCGGCTGTGCCCAGGCGTCGCCAGTGGCGCCGGGCAGCAGCGGCGACCTGAGCGTCGCGGTCGCTCCCGCGACCAATGAGGGCGCCACCACCCGCTCCTACCGCGTCCACGTGCCGGTGGGCTACACCAGCGACCAGCCCACGCCACTGCTGCTCGTCTTCCACGGTTTCGGCGGCACCGGCGCGGGCATGGAGTCGCTCAGCGGCTTCTCGTCACTGGCCGATCAGCAACGCTTCCTCGCCGTCTATCCGCGGGGCCTCCCCTTCGGGTCGGGTGGCGCCGCGTTCTGGGCCAGCCTGGGTCCCAGCGACTTCGGCGTGGACGACGCGCTGTTCACCAGTGTCCTGCTCGATGCGCTGCAGCGCCAGTTCTGCGTCGATCCCCAGCGCATCTATGCCACCGGGTTCTCCAATGGTGGCGCCATGGCGGGCTTCCTGGCGTGCGAGCTCACCGGACGCATTGCCGCGTTCGCGCCGGTCTCCGGCAACTTCTACGCCATCGGGGGCGGCTGCCACCCAGTGCGCCCGGCGCCGATCCTCGATTTCCACGGCACCGCCGATCCCATCCTACCGTATGACGGCATCCCCGCCAGCGAGAACCCCGCCTGGCCGCTGCCGCCGATCGTCAGCTGGCTCGCCGCCTGGGCCGGGCGCGACGGCTGCGCGGTGGGGCCGACGGTGATCCTGCGCGAGACCAGCGTATTTGGCGAGCAGTGGACCAGCTGCCAGGGCGGCGCGACCGTCGTGCACTACCGTATCGAGGGCGGCGGCCACGCCTGGCCCCCGGTCATCGCTGGCCAATCCCCCGCCAGCGTGATCTGGCGCTTCTTTCAGGCGCATCCTCTGCCGGCCTCCTGAGCGCTCAGAGGCCGAGGTGGCTACGGTGTGCGCGCGGGACCCGACCATCCGTAGTGGCACACGGGTGTGCGCGCGGGACCCGACCATCCGTAGTGGCACACGGGTGTGCGCGCGG
>DASYGC010000800.1:0-3755 GCA_036000225.1 Ktedonobacterales bacterium
TAACCCCAGCGCGTACCCCCACCAGGAGCGGGGAATCCTGAAAGGTATTGCACATCCATGCGCCCTCCCAAGTGGCTGATCTTTCTGCTCGTGCTCGTCGTCTTTGAACTGATCGCCGACGTCCTGGCCAAGCAGTTTGCCCTCAACGGCAAACTGGTCTTCGCCCTCAGCGCCATCGTCGGCTTTGTCGCCGCCAACGTCGCCTGGATCATCAGTCTCCGAACCGGTGCGGAGTTGAGTCGGGGCGCGATCCTCTTTTCAGTGCTCTCCGCCGTTGGCGCGGCCGCCCTCGGCCTGCTTGTCTACCACGAGCCGGTCAGCCGCTACCAGCTCATTGGCCTGGGCCTGGGCGTCATCTCCATTGCGTTACTGTCATCCACGTGAAGGGCGTGTGTGTGACATTCAAGCGCTTGCCGCGCCTGCCTGATATGCGCTTGTCGCGCTTACCGCTGATTACGACTGACGCCTGATTGCGCCCAACCTCGTCGTGGCGACGCTTCGCTACGGGTGTGCGCTCCGGCCCTCGTTATCGTCGTCGTGGCGACGCTTCGCTACGGGTGCGCGCTCCGGCGCTCCGTCCTTCGTAGGGGTTTACGGATGTAAACCCTCTGGCCCTCGTTATCTTCGTCGTGGCGCACGCGTGTAGCGCAGCGTCGCTCTGGAGCCCGTTATGCGCACGCCTTCACCCGAACCGCGTATCACTCACTGCGCCGCCGCTTGCCCCGTGCCATCTGACGCCGGTTGTGGCGTTCGGCGCGTACGTACGCCGGCGGCCCGCCGCGCACGACCGCCCTTCGTGACGTCGCGCGGCGCCGACCACACCAGGCGTAGCGGTTCCACATCCACCTGTGCGCCTGGCACCAATGCCAGCACCGCCAGCAGCCAGCGCCCGCCGCCAATGCCCTCGCCCAGCGCCGTCAACGCCGCTTCGTCCAGTGCCGCCCCCGCCACCAGCGCCTCCCAGGCCGCCGCCAGTCGCGCGCACGGGATCACCACCTCGCCCGCCCGGTGCCCCTCGCGCGCCGGTGAGTACCAGACCACAACTTCCGAAGCGCTCGCATAGAGCACCTCGAATTCGCCCACGCCAATCGGCGGTGCGCAAGGATACGCCAGGCCGCGCAGCCAGGCCAGCATCTGCTCGAAATCCCGCATGTCTTGCTTGCTCAGCAATCTCTTCGAGTCGATAGCGACGCTCACATGCTATCACACCCGCCACGACCGCATATGATACAATCAGCGCCGAGGGACACACACTATGAAACCGCTTGTGGCCATTGTTGGCCGGCCCAATGTGGGCAAATCCACGCTCTTCAATCGCCTGGTGGGCGAACGCAAGGCCATCGTCGAAGATCTGCCCGGCACCACCCGCGACCGCCTCTACGCCGATGCCGAGTGGAATGGGCGCGTCTTCACCGTGGTTGATACTGGCGGCCTGGAGTTGGGCTCCAGCGACAACCTCGCCTCACGTATCGCGGCGCAGGCGCAGCTGGCCATCGAGGAGGCCGACGTCATCGTGCTGCTGGTGGATACGCGCGATGGCATCACCGGCGCCGATTCCGAGGTGGCGACGCTGCTGCGCCGCTCACAGAAGCCGCTGATCCTGGGAGCCAACAAGGCTGACAATGCGGCGCGGCGGCAGGAATCGGTCGAGTTCTATGCGCTGGGGCTGGGCGAGCCGATCACGCTGTCTTCGACGCAGGGCACCGGCACCGGCGATCTGCTGGATGCGATCACCGAACACCTGCCACCTCCCGACGACGAGGATGAAGCGGTGGGGTCGGGCCTGCCACGCCTCGCCATCGTGGGCCGGCCCAATGTGGGCAAGTCGTCGCTGGTCAATGCGGTGCTGGGGCAGGATCGCGTGATCGTCAGCGAGATCGCGGGCACCACGCGCGATGCCATTGACACCGAGGTGGAGCACGAGGGCCGCCGCGTGGTGCTGATCGATACGGCGGGCATTCGCCGGCGCGGGCGCGTGGGTGCGGGGGTCGAGAAGTACAGTGTGCTGCGCGCCAACCGCGCCATTGACCGCTGCGATGTGGCGATTCTGCTGATTGACGGTGTCGAAGGCATCACGGCGCAGGACACGCATATCGCCGGCTACATCCATGAGGTGGCGCGCGGCATCGTGATCGTGGTCAACAAATGGGACATCGTGCGCGAACGGCGGCGCGTGGCGGAGGAGGCCGAGGCGGTGGCGCGCGCGGCGGAGGCGGCGCTGCTGGCGACGCTCGCGGGCGGCGAGCCGGTGCCCGAGACGCCGCCCGAGCCCATCGTCATCGCGCCGCCGCAGCCGATCGGTGACGAGCCGCTGGACGCGACCGGCTTCCTGCGCGAGGTGCGCGAGCGCTTCAAGTTCATGCCCTATGCGCCGGTGGTCTTCACCGCCGCCAAGACGGGCTATCACGTCGGACCGATTGTGGATCACGCGCTGCGTATCTATGATGAGCGGCAGCAGCGTGTGCCCACAGCGCAACTCAACGAAGTGGTGCGCCAGGCAGTGCAGCGGCACCCGCCGCCCGTAGTGCAGGGGCGACCGATGCGTGTGTACTACGCGACGCAGGCGGAGATCAGCCCGCCCACCTTCGTCTTCTTCGTCAACGATCCCACCATCAATCACTTCTCGTACGAGCGCTACCTCGAGAACCGCCTGCGCGAGACGTTCGGCTTCGAGGGCACCGCCATCCGCCTGCAGTTCCGCGCGCGCTCCACGCGCGATGACGACGAAGAGGGCGGGCGCAAGAAGGGCGGCAAGAGCGGCGCGAAGACGCGCGGGCGGCCACATCGGGGGTAGCGGGAGTGGGCGGTTGGCAGGCGGTCCGCGATTGTATCGCGGGGCGCTCGCTTATACCTCTCCCGCCTGCCTTGCGCCTGGCCCGGCCGCATGATATACTCAGGGGAGTGTGCGCCATCCTGGTCGGTGTTGCGCGTGCCTTCAGCCGCGGTTTTCTCTCCCACTCGGCGAGCGGTCGGAGTAGTGGATTACCCCTGAAATTCAATTTCAGTACGCCCGCTATCGACCCACTCACGCTGGCTGTGTGAAACCGCACTGGGCACGCATCACCGCCTGGCGAACGCGCCACACTTGGCGCTCCACGGAGCGCGACGAAGTTCACACGTTCCCCGATCGGATTGGAGCCTGGCATGGCCGTGCGCCTGGGTCGCAGGGGTGCTCTCCAACCGGCGCGACGGGGACGGAGGCAACCGTAAGGGGAGGCAACGCAAGACATGGCAACCAGTCCGGTTACAATGAAACAGCTGCTGGAGGCGGGGGTCCATTTTGGCCACCAGACCCGGCGCTGGAATCCCAAGATGAAACCGTTCATCTTCACCGAGCGCAACGACATCCACATCCTGGACCTGCAGCAGACGGTGGCGCGCTTCAATGAAGCGTACAAGTTCGTGATGAACCTGACGGCGCACGGCGAGTCCATTCTGTTCGTAGGCACCAAGAAGCAGGCACAAGAGGCGGTGGCCGAAGAGGCGCAGCGCAGCGGGCAGTACTGGGTCAACTATCGCTGGCTCGGCGGCATGCTGACCAACTTCCAGACCATTCAGAAGCGCATTCGCTATCTGCGCGAACTCGAAGCACGCAAAGAGAAGGGCGATTTCGAGCGACTGCCCAAGAAGGAAGCCCAGCACCTGGAAGAAGAGCGCGCCCGGCTGGAACGCACGCTCGGCGGCATCAAGGATATGCGCCGGCTGCCCAGCGCGGTGTTCATCATTGACACCAAGAAGGAGCACACCGCCGTGCT
>DASYGC010000801.1:0-3002 GCA_036000225.1 Ktedonobacterales bacterium
GCTGGGTCCACGCCATAGCGCAGCAAATGGGCGGCCGCCACCAGGCGTGGACCCTCCAGCGCGCACAGCGTCGTGCGCTCGCTCACCCAGGGGTCGGTTATCGCCTGCCCTGGATGCCGCTGGAGGTGACTGGCGATGCAGTCTCCGGTGAGTGCCCAGCCCGGCACCAGCAGCCCGAGATGCGCGTTGATGAGCTCTCCCAACTGCGGCAGATGGACCGGATGTGTCGGATCGAATGGTACGACTTGCGTTGTGGGCTGCGGTGTTGGTGTTTGCGCCATGATAATCGGTTCCTCTCTTCCGCGATCGCTTGGATCGCGCGACACAACGTGGTGTTGATCCATGCTCCTTGTTGGAGTGTGTCAAAATCAAAGGATACACTCCGGCTGCCGGAACCGCTGGACCCCTCAAGAAGGAGCCGTAACGCATGCTCATTTTTCATATCCTCGTCGCGCTCGCCGCCCTGCTCCTGATCGGCGGCGTGCTGTGGGACGCCTTCGAGACGATGGTGCTGCCACGGCGCGTCTCCCACCGGCTCCGCCTCAGCCGCCTCTTCTTCGGCGCCACCTGGAAAGCCTTCGCCGGCGTTGGCCGGCGCATGCGCTCCACCGGGAGACGCGAGGCGCTGCTGGCGGTCCACGGGCCGCTCATGCTGTTGCTGCTGCTGGCCGTCTGGATGAGCCTGCTGATTGTCGGCTTCGCCCTGCTCCAGTGGGGGTTCGGCTCGGCGCTGGGCATCGCGCGCGGCATCAGTGGCCTGGGCACCGATCTCTATTTCAGCGGCACCACCCTGCTCACGCTAGGGCTGGGCGATGTCGTACCCCAAACCGGTTTCGCGCGCCTGTTGACCGTGCTGGAGGTTGGCACCGGCTTCGGCGTGCTCGCCCTGACCATCGGCTATCTGCCCGTTCTCTACCAGGCATTCTCGCGCCGCGAGGTCAGCATCTCGCTGCTCGATGCCCACGCCGGCTCACCACCCACCGCCGGTGCGCTGCTCCAGCGCCATCCACCGCACCGCCACCCCGCCGGCCTCGCGGCGCTCTTCGCCGATTGGGAACGCTGGTCGGCGGAGCTGCTGGAGAGCCACCTCTCCTACTCTATGCTCGCCTACTTTCGTACCCAGCACGACGCGCAATCGTGGGTGGCCTCGCTCACCGCGATCCTGGACGCCTGCGCGCTGATTCTGGCCGCGGGCAGCGCGAACGTGGATGAGGCGCTGGCGCAGCAGGCCTCCTTCACCTTTGCCATGGCGCGCCATGTCGCCGTCGATCTGAGCCAGGTCCTGGGCATCGCGCCCCGCCCCGGTGGCGCGCCGGGCCGGCTTCAATCCAGCGACCATGCCCGCTTCGCCGAGTTGCTGGCCGCCGCCGGCATCGCCACCGACGACGACCACCTCAGCCGCGGCGATGAAAGCCTCGCCGCCTTGCGCGCGCTGTATGAGCCGTTCATGACCGGCCTGGCGGACTACCTGCTGACGCCGCTGCCCCCCTGGCTGCCACAGCCCGACGCGCTTGACGACTGGCAGTCGCCCGGCGACCTGCCTATCGCGTCGCTGCTCAGCCATGCGCACTGACACCGCCTATAGCCGCTACGCGCGCTACTGGTAACGCCGTATCTTCCCGCCGTGCAACGCGTAGTATGCCGTGCTACGCGTGGTATGTTGTGAAGGACCGGCAAGCCACGGTATGGCGGAAACGAGGCATTGAAATGGCGTGCAATCTCCTGGCACCCTGGGCCGAGTTGGTGCCCGGCCAATCCGGCCCGATGATGGCCTTGATGTGCTGCCCGGCTTCACCTATGCGCAGGCCGATCTGTTCGCCTGAGTGGGCGCCTTGAAGGTGCTCCCTGGACGAGAAAGGGAGTAGGTGATGTCCTGGCGCGACAGCTTGAAGGGCGACGCGCTCTCCTGGTTGCGTGAGCCCGATCCCATCAATCCCGCCATTCGCTATTTCGTCCTGCGCGATCTTCTCGACCGGCCAGCCGATGACCCCGAGGTGGTGGCCGCGCGGTCGGCGATCATGACTCAAGGTCCCGTTCCAGTGATCCTCGATGCGCAGCATCCCGACGGCTACTGGGAGCGGCCTGGCGGCGGGTATGGCAAGTATCACGGCACAGTCTGGCAGATCATGCTGTTGAGCGACCTGGGCGCGGACCCCACCGATGCCCGCGTGCGGCGTGGCTGCGACTATGTGCTCGACCACAGTATCGCGCGCAATGGCGGATTCGCCTACACCAACGCGACCACGCCTGGCGGTGTCGTCCATTGTTTGAACGGCAATCTGCTCTACGGGCTGATTCGCCTGGGCTATCTGGACGACCCGCGTCTGCGACAGGCGCTGGATTGGCAGGTGCATGCCATCACCGGCGAAGACCCAATGCAATATTATCCGTCTGGCACGAGCGGCCCGGATTTCACCTGCGCCATCAACGCCATGCAGCCGTGTGGCTGGGGCGCAACCAAGGCGCTGAAAGCTCTGAGCGCCGTGCCGCCAGAGCAGCGCACAGCTCACATGCGGCGCGCGCTTGAGCGCGGCGCGCGATTTCTCTTGCGCTACGATCTGGCGCAAGCCAATTACCCCTTTACCGGAAAGGTGAGTTCGTCCTGGTTCAAACTCGGCTTCCCGCTCAGCTATTGGAGCGACGTGTTGGAAACCTTGGCGGCGCTCATTGCGCTTGGCTACGGGGACGATCCGCGTCTCGCGCCAGCCTTTCAATGGCTGATGAGCAAGCAAGACGCGCAGGGGCGTTGGCAACTCGAGAACGCGCTCAACGGCAAGATGTGGATCGACATCGAGCAACGGGGCCAGCCCAGCAAATGGATCACGTTACGCGCCCTATGCGTGTTGAAAGCGGTCGCCTGAATCCAAACAGGCGCTATCACCCATCGTCCTCCACTGCCTCCACCACCGCCCCCATCGCCGCCAGATCGGCGAAGAAGCCGGGGTAGCTCTTGGCAACGTGCCGCGCATCGCTGATGACAAGCCCCTCGCGGCTGTGCAGCG
>DASYGC010000802.1:0-4224 GCA_036000225.1 Ktedonobacterales bacterium
CGGCGCGCCGCCGGCGGCGGCCACCATCGAGCGGATCGAGGGCGAGCTGGGCTGGGAGATCACGCAGGTCTATGGCCTGACCGAGACGGCGCCCTTCATCACCGTCTGCGAGCCACGCGCCGAGCATGCGCGGCTGGCGCCGCAAGAACGCGCGACCATCAAGGCGCGCCAGGGGGTGGAACTGATCACCTCGGGCGAGTTGCTGGTGGTGGATGAGCAGCTGCGCGAGGTACCGCACGACGGCGCGACGATCGGCGAGATCGTGGTGCAAGGCAATGTCGTGATGCTAGGCTACTACAATGATCCCGAAGCTACCGCGCGCGCCTTCCAGGGTGGCTACTTCCACAGCGGCGATGCGGCGGTGGTGCACCCCGACGGCTACGCCGAAATTCGCGACCGCCTCAAGGACGTGATCATCAGCGGCGGCGAGAATATCTCCTCGGTGGAGGTGGAGGGCATCCTGCTGCGCCATCCCGCCGTGCAGGAGGTCGCGGTGGTGGGGCTGCCCGATGCCCAGTGGGGCGAGACGCCGCACGCCTTCGTAGTGCTCAAGACGGGCGCGAGCGCCACCGAAGACGAGCTGAACCAGTTCGCCCGCGCCAACATGGCGCACTTCAAGGCGCCGCGTGGCTACCATTTCGTCGCCGAGCTGCCCAAGACGGCGACGGGCAAGATCCAGAAATATGTGCTGCGCGGTGGACGGTCGGCGATCGCGCGGCAGTGAAACACAGCACGCGCTGTCGCGTGGTTCGCACCGCGCAATGGCATGCCGGGCCGGACCGCCTGAGCGGTCCGGCCCGGTGTCTGGTATCTATTTGCCAGTTCGCATGCCAATTTGCGCCCGGCGCGCTGGCTCGTAACGCGATCCGCGCATCGCACCGCTACTTGTTGGCGTGCACCTTGGGATTCGTGGTCGGCGACGAGGTCGTGTCAATCGGCAGCACGAATGGGCCGCCAACGGTCGTCTGCGCGGCGTAGCCCGCGCCACTGATGTCGTTGTTGATCAGTTTGTCGTTGTTCCCAACATCTTCGATGCCCGCCTGGTACCCGCTGTACGGGAATCCACAACAGATAGCACCCGAGCCGACGTTGGTGACCGCATTGTTGGAGATGGTGTTGTGGATCGTCTTGTCGTTGGTCATGGAGCCGGCGGGATTAACACAGTCGGCGGCGTAATTGAGCATGGCCACGCCAATATCATTGTTGATCAGCGTGTTGCCCATCACCTGCACCCCGGTGACCAGCGGATCGCCGCAGCCGCCAAAGAGCAGGATGCCCGCCGATGAGGCAAAGCTGGGGCCAGTGTACGAGTTGCCGGTCACGGTGTTGTCGCGCACCTGGGCGCTGGCTCCACGCGAAATCTGGATGCCATTCTGTGCGATGGCCGGTGCGTACTTGGTGTCGCGACCGGAGCCATTCACCGTGTTGCCACGCACATCGGCCGACGAGCCGGGGCCGTCAACGGTGATGCCGTTCTTCTGATACCCCGCGACAGTGGTGCCGCTGATGCTGGCATGGCCAGCAAAGTTCTCGACCAGGAAACTGAAGCTGGGTGTTGGCCAGTATTCGCGCCCGATCTGAATGGCTACGCCATGCTGGCAGCCCAGCAGAATACTGGATACTGGATCGCTGATGTTGGTGACGTTGTCACCGTTGAGCGCCACCGTAGCCCCTGAGAGCACCAGCACGCCGTAGGTCTGAGAGCCGCAGCCGGCGATGGTATTGTTGAACGGGCCGCTAATGGTCAACCCATTGATGGCGACGTTGGCGCTGGCACCCCACACCAACAGCACGGCTTCGGGATTCAGCAGGCCATCGCTGGCGAACTGGGACGGGAGCGCGAAGTCGTTGAACGTGTTCGGCGCCGCGATGGTAGCCCCGGTATCGCCAGTGAGTGTCAGGCTCTTATTCGCGACGATGACGTTCTCGGTATATGGACTGCCACTGGCGCAGAGATAGACGGTGTCGCGGCTGCCCGCGGCGCTCACCGCGGACTGCACGGTGGTGTAGCCGGGCGAGGCGCAGCTAGTGTTGGCGCCCGCCGTGGCGCCAACATACAACGTGCTGGCGGCGGCCTGCGATGACCGGTGTGCGGAGAGCGCGAAGGTGGCCGTCAGCCCGGCGACAACGATGACGGCGATACCGGCCGCCAGCAGCGCAAATCGACGCGTGCGACGAGACATGGGTTGGTCTCACTTTCTGGTGCGCGCCCGAGCCGATCCACCTGTGAGTGCGAGATCGAGTCGCTGCTGACGCATGTTTCCTCATAGGGGGACGACCTACGCGATAGCACGTCGCCACCACGATAAGCCGGCCGCCAGGGTGCGAACGAGGAGATTCGTGTCTGGCTTCGCACACACGACACCACATCATGTGTAACGTATCGCGCTGTGAATCATAACATCCGCTTGCAACAGTACTCGCATAAGCGGCTGACGATCATCGCGGCAAGTAATAGCGACACTGCTTTTCGGAGAGGTGCGGTGATGATGCGGCTGGACTTGCGTTGCGCCTCCGACATCGAGGCATAATGCCAGGCAGCGGTCCCGCTGGTTCATCGCGTAGGAGGAGCGCACATGTCAGATTTGCTCGCCACCGAAGGCACGATCGCGTTCCGCGGCTACCGCACGTGGTTTCGCGCCGTGGGCGACCCCGCCTGGGACCCGCAGCACGCGCCGGTGCTGCTGCTGCACGGCGGGCCCGGCGCGCCGCATGACTATCTGGAGCCGCTCGAAGCGCTCGCCGAGGGCGGCCGGCGGGTGATCCTGTACGACCAACTGGGCTGCGGTCGCTCCGATCATCCACATCAGCCTGAGTTGTGGACGGTGCCGCTCTTCGTGGAGGAACTGGGCGCCGTGCGCGCGGCGCTGGGGCTGGAGCGCGTGCATCTGCTGGGGCAGTCGTGGGGCGGGATGCTGGCGATGGAGTACGCGCTGACCCAGCCCAGCGGCGTGCTCAGCCTGCTGATCGCCGACTCGCCCGCGAGCATGCCACAGTGGGTAGCGGAGGCCAACCGCCTGCGTGCCGATCTGCCACCGGAGGTGCAGGCCACGCTACTCAAACACGAGGCCGACGGCACCACCGACGATCCCGCCTACCAGGAGGCCATGCTGGTCTTCTACCAGCGCCACGTCTGCCGCCTCGATCCGATGCCGGACTGTGTCAACCGCACCTTCGAGCAACTGGCCCTGAATCCCGAGGTCTACTACACCATGAATGGACCCAGCGAGTTCCACGTCATCGGCGTACTCAAAGACTGGAGCATCGTGGATCGCCTGGGCGAGATACACCTGCCCACACTGCTGCTCTCGGGCCGCTACGATGAGGCGACGCCCGCCATCGTCGCGACGGTCGAGCGCGGGATTCCCGGCGCGCAATGGGTGCTCTTCGAGCAGAGCGCGCATATGCCGCATGTGGAAGAACCGGAGCGCTTTCTGGCCGCCGTCAACGCGTTCTTGCGGCGGGTCGAGGATGGCGAGCGGGGCGAGCCGTAGGCATGTCGATCTCCAGCCTGAGCAACACCACCGTCAAGCAGATACGCGCGTTGCGGCTGCGCAAGGAGCGCGAGCGCACGGGGCTGTTCTTCGCCGAGGGCATCCGCATCGTGGGCGAGGCGGTGGCCCAGCGCGCGGCGATCGAGCGGCTGGTGGTGGCGCCCGAACTGCTGACGAGCGGCTATGGGCGCGAACTGGTCGAGGAGTGGCGGCGCCAGGGGTTGGCGCTGCTGGAAGTGAGCGCGGCGGTCTTCGCCAGCCTCTCGCTCAAGGATGGACCGCAAGGTTTGGGCGCGGTGGTGCGCCAGCGCTGGGAGACACTGGATGCGCTGCGTCCGGGCGACGAGTTGTGCTGGGTGGCGCTGGATGCCGCGCAGGATCCCGGCAACCTGGGCACCATCCTGCGCACCGGCGATGCGGTGGGCGCGGCGGGGCTGTTGCTGCTGGGCCACGCCGCCGATCCACACGATCCGGTGGCGCTGCGGGCAAGCATGGGCGCCATCTTCGCGCAGCGGCTGGTGCGCACCAGCTTCGCCGAGCTGCTGCGCTGGAAGACGCAACATGGTTACACCCTGGCCGGCACCTCGGACGCCGCGCCCACCGACTACCAGGCCGTGCGCTACCAGCGGCCGCTGGTGTTGCTGATGGGCAGCGAGCGCGAGGGCCTCGCGCCCGAGCAGCAGGCGGCATGCGATGTGATGGTGAGCCTGCCGATGGTGGGCCGTGGCGA
>DASYGC010000803.1:0-10645 GCA_036000225.1 Ktedonobacterales bacterium
TGCCGGCAAACGGGCTTGCGCTCCAGGGAACCATCATCGCATGGCATGATGCACTCGTGACCCTGCCCGCGCACGGGGCGGATCTGCGGAGCGCAATCCAGGCCGCCCTCGATGCGCAGCGCTCCAGCGCATTGGTTCAGCCTGGCGAGCACTATTATTTGTATGCGCCAGGACAACTCGCCGGTCCGGTGCTGGCCACGCAGCCCCTGCGCGCGACGCTGACCTACCAGCTCGTCACCGTTGGCGGCTACTCTGAACCCTGCGATCTCGATCGTGGTCAGACCATCCCCTGTCGCTTTCCCGGCCAGAACTGTGGCCAGCTGTGCACCGTACTAGCGTCGTCCGTGCCGGGCACGGATGCAACCCACGACTGGATCGCCGCGGCGCTGGTGCGTGCCACCTGGCAATATGCGACCCTCGATGGACACGTGCTCGCGCACGACATCGCCGAGTCATTCGGCATGCAGTTGGCGGTGCTCCGCATCAGTTGGGATGGCAGCGCGTGGCAGGTCACGCCGATCGTTGGCCACACACTCGGTCTCGATGTTGCCGACGATCTCGCCTGCGATCCGGCGCGTGAATGGCTGGGCCAGACCTCCTGGTCGTTCATGCTGACCAACCCGCCGCCAGGTGAGCGCGCGCTTTTCGCTTCGGATGCCACCCCCACCGACGGCTGCGTGGTGGTGCTCGAACACGGTGCGCCAGCCATCTTTCTGGAACGCTTCGGCCTATTGCTAACGGTCAACGATGCGGCACGCAACCCCACCGATACTCTGTCAGCAGCCGATCCTGCCGAGCAACTCCTGGCCCAGCGGCTGCTGGCTCAACTCCAGCCCTGAGCCCCTCGTGCAGACACAAGCGAGGGGCAGAGCCGCGCGGCTCTGCCCCTCACTATGGTCGTCGTGGCGACGCTGCGCCACCGGTGTGTGCTCTGGACCCCATTATTCGACCTGGCGCATGCGTCTGCGCTCTGAGGCTGATGCGAACGTCGTCTTCCGCATCGCGTTTCGCGTTTCATGCCCTGCCAAGCGCATCGCGTGGACCGTCAGGCGACTACACGATCACCGCGGCATTGACCGAATAGATCGGCGGCAGGTAATCCGCGATGAGCTTCCACGCATCGCCGCGATTGTCGCTGGCGAACAATTGGCCCGTGTTCGTGCCGACATACACCCCACATGGATCCAGCGTATCGGCGCTCATCCCATGGCGCAGCACGCCCAGCCGCACGCCCTCTCCCGCTGGCAGCCCCTCATGCAGTGGTTCCCAGCTGTCGCCCGCGTCTCGCGTGCGATAGACGGTGAACTGCTGGCCGAAATTGTGGCGCTCCCCACCTTCGGCGATCACATACACCGTCTCGGGGTGATGCACGTCCAGCGCGATGGGGAAGCCGAATACCGAGGTCTGATCGCGGGGCAAATCGCGCTGGATGTCAATCCACTCAGTGCCGGCATTGGCCGTCTTGTAGACGCCGCAGTGATTCTGCTGGTACAGCTTGTCTGGCTCGGTGGGATGCTGCAGCACGCGATGGATGCACTGTCCATACTCGGGATAGGGCTCCGGATTGAAGTCGGCGCGCGTGCCAGTGTTGGCATGCACCCAGGTCTGGCCGCCATCCTCGGTGCGCATGCAGCCGACCGCTGAGATGCCGACCCACATACGCTGTGGATTGGCGTAGTCCAGCACGATGGAGTGCAGGCAGAGGCCACCATTGCCGGGGTTCCACTCCGCACGCGTCGGGTGAGCTTCCAGGCCGGCGTTGATGTCCCAGGTGACGCCGCCATCCCGGCTGATCCACAGGCTGGCCGGATCAACGCCCAGGTAGATGGTGTCCGGCTCACTGGCGCGCCCCGGCTCGATGACCCATAGATTGGTCAGCTTGCGCCCGCTGGCCTCGGAGAACTCGATGCCGCGCTCCGGTTCCCGCCACGTCGCGCCGAAGTCATCGCTATAGCGCAAGAACGAGCCGAAGAAGTCGCCATTTTCCGCCGCGAAGAGGCGCTTGCCGGTGCGCTGATCGAGGGCCGCGTTGAAGGTGCGCCCACCCAGCGCCGTCGCCTCCACCTCCCAGTTGCGCCGATCCCGCGATGAGACGAGAAAGAGACCGCGCTTAGTACTGACCATCAAGAGGACCGTGCCCGAAGGATAGGTGTGTTGGCTCTCCATGTCATACTCCTCTGCTATACCACCGAATTCACGAAGACGTTAGGGGTAAGGACTGCGCGAGGTGACGCATTCCTCGCCATTGGTTCGTGGCATTGGGCCCTATCCACCCGCGACCGATTGCAGAATGTGCAGCGTCGCGTTCCCGGATACCGGCGTATCCAGCCCCCGCAGAAAGCGCACGTTGTCCCCGTCCACGAAGATATTGACATACTGGCGTAGCTCGCCCGTTTCCTCACAGAGATTGAAGCGCAGCCCTGGATACTCCTGGTCCAGCGCAACGATGACCTCGCGCACCGTGCGCCCGGCAACCTGAACGCGCGCGCGATTGCCCGCGCGCGCGCGCAACGCGCCGGGCAACAGCACCGTGACCGTGGTCGCTACCTGGGGGGATTTCATGCTGACCTCCCGCAATGGTTACTCGCATGCCTCGATCTGAACTGGCGCGCACGCCCTGATTGGGTGCTTCGGCGCCTCCACATGGTGTATTCCACACCAGACTCGCCAAAACGGATGTTCCCGCGGCTGTTCCCAGTGACTCTCCCGAGCTCACCAGCTCACCAGCTCACCAGTCAGTGTACGTGCTTCTTGGGTATCGCACGACCCACCGGGACATACTGGCCAGCGGGGGTCCTACTCGCCGCCAGTCGCTCGCTGACGAACCCATGCGCAGCCTAACACGCCACCACCTCCCCGTACTTCTTCCACCTTGCTCTCTTTCGCCCCCGAATGGAGGCCCCGCAACCGGGTCCACACTGGCTCCAGTCGTGGCATCTTCAGGCAATGAGACTGCGTGCCAGCCGGTGCATGCGCCCGGACGCGTTGAGACTTCCGCAATGCCTCAATAGTGGTACACTTGCTCTCGTCGTCAGGAATATTCCGCGTCAATGACGCGCCTGTCGCCTGCCGCTACGGAGCGATGAGCAGAAGCTGGCGCTATGCCGGGCAGTCGCGGTTTCACCAACTAACACGCTGCTGAGTCATCCGCCCAGGTATTCTAGCGTTGCGCGCGCCATCAACTCCACGCCTATGGGTAGCGCATCCTCATCGATGTCGAAGTGGTTGCTGTGGTGCGTGGCATCGATCCCGCGCGCGACATTGCCCGCGCCCACGAAGCAATAGCAGCCAGGCACCGCTTCGAGGAACAGGGCCATATCATCGCTGGCCGACCCCAGCGGATTCCTACTGGTCAGATGGTCGGCCCCCACGGTCGCCACCACCGCTCGGCGCATCAACTCGGCCATTGCGGCATCGTTGATACACGCTGGCGTGCCCCCGCTGATTTCTAGTTCCGCCGTCGCGCGCAGCGCGGTGGCAACATGCGCGGCCAGCTCGCCCAGCCGCCGCACCAGATGCGCGCGGTCGTCGGCGGAGTAGGCGCGCAGCGTCCCGCCCAATTGCACCTCATCGGCGATGATGTTGCCCGCCGTGCCGCCATGGATCATGCCGAAGGTGACGACGGCGGGATTGAAGGGTGAGATTTCGCGGCTGACCAATGTCTGCGCCGCCACAACGATCTCGGCCGCCGCGAGGATGGGATCGATGTTGAGCTGCGGCACCGCGCCGTGCCCACCGCGCCCGCGCACCCGCAGCGTGATCGAGTCTACGCTGGCCAGGCACGGTCCATCCTGCACCCCCACCTGACCTACTGGCAACTTGCTCGAAAGATGCAGCCCAATCACCGCATCGGGCGCGGGATCGCGCAGCACACCCGCCGCGATCATCGCGCTGGCCCCCGCCACCTGTTCCTCGGCCGGCTGAAAGGCGAACTTGACGGTGCCATGTAGTTCCGCGCGCCGCGCTGCCAGTATCTCGGCCATCACCAGTCCGATGGCAATGTGCCCATCGTGACCACACGCGTGCATCAACCCCGGCGTGCGCGAAGCGTACTCCGCCCCAGTGCGCTCCTCAATCGGCAGTGCGTCAATGTCGGCGCGCACCAGCAACACCCGTCCCGGGTGGTCGCCGCGCAGCAGACCCACCACACCGGTGCCACCAACGCCCTCACGCACGTCCAGCCCGGCGCGGCGCAGCTCCTCAGCGATCCTCCCGGCGGTCGCATGTTCGGCCATGGCCAGTTCAGGATGCATGTGAAAATGCCGGCGCAGCTCCACCAGACGGTCGCGTGTAGCGGCCACATCGGCCTTCAGATCGGTTGTCGTGGCACGGGCGTGGCGCTGAGGTCGGTTTGTGGGCATGGGGTGGACTCCTGACGGCAGACCGTACGGCATGGCCGGTGCGCGACCAGCGAACGGTGGTGTGGATAGTGGTGGATGGTGGTAGATGTTCGTGGTCGGTGGTGACCAGCGAGCCGCCTTGCCCGCCCTGATGTATAGCACACGGCGTCGCGTAGCGTCAGCACGGCGGCCAGGCAGCTTGCCGCAACTTCCTGCTACACTTGTGCGTAGGCTGAGTGTCAGGGAACAGTCCGCGCCAACCAGAGGATAGAACCGGCATGAACGACGCCATCATACATTTTGTGGGGAGTCTGGGACAGATCCCCCCGGTTGCCGGCTACGCCTTCGTCTTGCTGTGGCTGGCAGCCGAAAGTTGCGGACTCCCGCTGCCCAATGAGTTGGTGTTGCTGGCAGCGGGGTCGGTGGCGGCGCAACGGCATAGCGGGCTCTCGCCGGTGCTGCTGGTGGTGGTGGCCACGGCGGCCAGCGTGGGCGGCGCGACTGGCGCCTATGAGCTGGGCAAGCGTGGCGGGCGCGCCGCCGTCTTGCGCTTCGGGCGTTTCATCCGGCTCGACGCGGCCCGCCTCGATGGCGTGGAAACCTGGTTCAAGCGCGCCGGTCCATTCGCCGTGGGCATCGCGCGCATCACTCCCTTCGTGCGCACGGTGGCCTCATTCCCAGCGGGGATGCTGCGTCTGCCGCTGCCCAGCTTCTTGCTGGCCTCCACGCTTGGATCGCTGATCTGGTGCACGGTGATGGTGACGCTTGGCTACGTGCTGGGCGCCAACTATGTGATCGCCCTGCGCTTGATCGAACGCTATACGATCCCGGCAGTCGTTGTGCTGCTGGTCCTGGTCGCTGGCTACATCTGGATTCACACGCGCCTGGCGCATGTGGGCGCGCCGCCCAGTCCCGCACGTAGCCGTAACACGCGGCACGCGGCCCGCAAGTATCGCTAACCAGTGCACACCGGCTGCCAGACGAACGTCGAATGAACTCGTACTGGTTGGGGGCACGAGCGTCCAACGGCGTGGAGCGTCGCCCCAACGCGCTATAACCGCTCATCGGAAGGTCGTAGGTGCCTGGCCCCGGCGCTCCCGGCGCTCCCGGCGCTCCCGGCGCTCCCGGCGCTATGGGCCGGTCGTCGTGTCGTAGAGCAGGACCGTCGCGGTGCCATTGCTGAACTGGCCAAGCAGGCGATAGTGGCTGCCGAGCCATTGCCGCGCCTGCGCAGCCAGCCGCTCATCAGTTGCGCCGCTCAGCCGGCCGATAACGTAGAACAGGCGTGGATGGCGCGCCGCGTAGTCGTGCAGCGCCATGGGGTTGATCGCCAGACCAAAGCCCTGGTACGGATCGCTCGTCCCGTAGCGGGCCAGCGAAACATACCCTGGAGCATCCGGCGTGAAATCGAACGGTGCGTGGTCGGCTTGGAGTTGGAACTGGAGAGCGATTTCGACCCCCTGCACATTGTCGAAGCTGACCAGGCCATCCCCCGGGTGATACCGCGCTTCCAGCCATTGCGTGGGAGTCCGCCAGTCCTCGATCTGCGCATGCGCATAGTAGCTGGGCAACAAGAGTAGACTGGCGCCGATCACGCCCCCGATGGCGGCGACGCGCACCCATTTCCAGTTCAGAGTTACCACCACCGCACCCGCCATCAGGCAACACGTCGGAACGATCACCACCAGGTAACGTGTCGAGAAGAGCCGGAGGGCTCCCTGCGACACCACAAAGCTGCTGATCACTGGAACAAGCAGCCAGCCAGCAAGGCTGATGTAGAGGGGGATCATGCCGGCGGATAGTCTGAATATGCTGATCGGTCGCGTGTCGATCCCCAGGCGCTCCAACAGCCGAGCGGCAACCGGCAGGCGTGCCGCGCATAACGCGCCACCAGCAACCGCGCCGATGGCGAGCATCACGAGGATCACCAGGAGGAGGCTGCGTGGCGCGCCGGGCGCCAGCAGCTTCTGCGCGATCACGCCGAGTTGCGGCTTGGCCAGCCAGCCAGGAGTGTTGCTGTGGCGACTGGCCTGCGCCAGTGGGATGATGAGCACACCAATGATGACCAGGCTGACGATCATGCCGACCAGGCACCGTCGCACCTGCGCCCGCCACGTCGTCGGCAACACCAACAGGCACGCGAATACGATGACCTGCGCGAAAACGACCAGCACGCTGAACGCCTGGGTGTAGACCGCCAGCACGCACGCGGCGACATACACCGCCCACCATTGCCATCGGTGCGCGCTGCCGCTCAGCACGGCGAAGAGCGCGTACCAGGCGATGCAAATGAGCAGTATTTGCAAGCTGTACCCACGGGCCTGCTGGGCGTAGGTCAATTGCCAACCGCTCAACAGAAACAGGATGGCGCCGACGATGCCAGTGCCACGCCCCAGAAATCGGCGACCCAGCGCGAGCACCATCAGTGTGCTCGCGGTCGCGAAGATGGCCGATGGCAGGCGAACCGCGAAAGCGCTGGCTGCCAGACCCACCAGAGCCAGTGCTCGAAGCCAGCCGTGGAGGATGAGGTAATAGAGAATCATATTGGGCTCGCTACTCATGAACGCGCCCCAGATGTGTTGTGTGGACAGACGCGCGAGTTCCACGGAGAAGGCCTCATCCATCCACACGCTGGGTCCGCCGAGGCGGTACAGGTTGAGACTCAGCGCCGCCACGCCGATCAGCACCAGCGGCCAGTCCGGGCGCCGCGCCAGGCGCCGCGCCGCGCGCCACGCCCGCGTGCGCCAGTCTGCCGCTGGCACGGTTTCCGGGGCTGGCGTGGGCACAGGCGCGCTGCCGGGCGATCGCGTGGGCGCGGGGCCCGCAGCCGGATGGTGACGCATCGGGCGAGCTCCTCCTCAGGAGACCAGTGGGAACTGCCCCTTGATGATCCAGTCGATATCGGGCTTGATGCCGCCCGTCCGGTAGCCATCGTAGAGATTTGTCGAGTTCGGATACCCCGGAAACGGCTGCAACCTGCACCAGCTGGGGGTCACACGACCCTGATTGTTCCAATCGAATTGCCAGGCACTCAGGTCGGTGCCTTTGTACGGCGCCAGACCATCGGTGCAGTTGAATTGCGCGTAGCTCATATCTGGTGGCACCGCGAAGCCCTGGTTGAGTGGCCAGTGGTACTTCTGCACCGCCCAGGCCATCGCGTCATGGACGATATAGCCGGCGCCCGTGATACCGATGATATTCGGGTTGAGATCGTCGTGCGGATCCGTATTGCCGGCCCAGACCCCCATCACCATATACGGGGAATAGGCCATCGTCACGATGCCCGACGGGCCAGTATCGCCCTGGGCGGTTCCCGTCTTCGCGGCGATGTACGGGTAGTTGATCGGGTTGGGTCCCAGCGGGTTGGGGCCATACGGCAGATACAGCGGGTTGTGCTGTTTGAAGTCGCCGGCGCGGGCAATATTGTCGGTCAGGATCGAGGTGATCATGTAGGCCGCCTCGGGGCTAATTGCCTGGCCAAGATGCGGTGTCGGCGCCGTATAGATCGTATTGCCGTTGCTGTCGTCGACACGCAAGATCGCGCGCGGCGGCGTGTACAGCCCTCCGGTCGCGAAGGCTCCGTAGCCGCTGGTCTGCGCGAGTAGCGGTATCTCCTGCGTGCCCAGCGCCGTGGTGGGACCGAGTCGCGCTCCCGAAATGTAGCCTGCCGAATTGCACGAGGCGCAGGTTGGGATACCCAGACGTCCGAGCATTTGCAAGAAGCCGTCGCCCACGTCGCCATTGGCGCCGATGAAGTACTGCGCCTCGGTGGCGGGAATATTGAGCGAGTTGGCCAGCATCTCGCGAATGGGCGCCGACCCGGAGAAGCTGGTCGCATCGTAATCGTGGGCGGTGTAATATTGGCCCATGTGGTCAGCGGTGGTGCAGGCTGGCGCCGCGGGATCGGGAATCCATTTGGTGTTGGGTTGCGGTGGCGATTGCTGGCCCGGGAAACAGACCGGGATATCCTGAAGCATCAGGCCCGGATACCAGCCCATCTGGAAGGCGGTGGCGTACACAAATGGCTTGAAGGAAGAGCCCATCGAGCGCGACGTAGTAGCCATATTGATGTAGCCGAGCACCTGTTTGTCCAGGCTGCCGTAGTCCACACTGCCCATCATCGCCAGGATGTCGCCGGTATGTGGATCAATCGCGACCGCCGCGGCGTTGTGCACGTTGTCGCTGTTTTTAAGCGCCGGCACGGTACACGGGTCGTTGTTTTCGCCACCATTATCGCCGGTAGTGTTACAGTACCAGTAACGCGTAAACATCCCCGGATTGGGGCCCGTACTGGGCTCGCCGTTGATGTACATGGCGGCATCGGTCTCGAGATAACTCTCAAAATTGTAGTCGAGCGTAGTATAGACCGCCAGGCCCGCCGCCGCCACCGTATCGGGATCGATCATCCCGTAGTTCTGGATCAGCTGGTTGATGACGTAGTCGACGAAGTGTGGCGCCTTCTTGATGGACTCTTCGCTGTTGGTGGTGCCCTGGCTCAGCCCTTTCCAGTGATAGATTTGCTCGTTGGTCAGCATCGAGTCGATCTGCGCTAACGTTGTCGTCTCCGTGTCCTGGCTGATGTAGCCGGCAATGCGCATGTTGTCCAGCACGGTGAAAGCACCGTTATAGACGTTCCATTCGTTGCCCTGGGCGTTGGGGTCGTACCACACCGATTTCGCACAAGGCGCCTGCTTGCACGACCACGAGAGCGGATAGTAGAGTGTCGGATAGTTGGGGATACGAACCAGCACGGCGATCTGCGCCAGCGTCAACTGCTGATTGGCCATCTCAACCACGTTCTTGGTCTTCGGATCGGTGATCGGCTGATAACCAAAGTAGTTGCGCGCGGCGGCCTCGATACCGGTGTTCTGGTCATCGTAATAGATGTTGTTGAGGTACATCTGCATGATTTGCGGCTTGGTATAGCCATTGGGATCGAAATGGTTGTCCTTGGTCATGCCAATCGCCAGGATCGCTTCGTCCAGCTTGCGGCTCAAGTTCTTATCATCATTCTGCAGCACCAGTTGCTTGACGAGCTGCTGGGTGATGGTTGAGCCGCCTTGCTGGGCCGAGCCGCCATGCGTCAGATCGGCATACAGCGCGCGCGCCGTACCGTAGAGATCAAAGCCCGCGTTGCTGAAGAACGTGCGGTCTTCCACGGCAACGGTGGCTTCGATCACTGTGGGGCTGATGAGGTTGTAGGGGACGTTGAACTGGAACCCCGTGTTCCGCTGCAATGCGTAGAGCAGTTGGCCGTTGCGGTCGAAAATCTCCGTGCTGTGGTTATTGCCGGAGATCCAGGCGTTGCGAATGCGTCCCTGGTTGGCCTGGTAGTATTGCGCGGCGAAAGCCCCGCCCGCGCCTCCGCCGCCGACCAATGCCGAGACAAACAGGACCAGCAAGAAGACACCGGCGAAATACGCCGCTGGATTGCCTCGCACGCGGCGCAGGCGCCACTTGCGCGCCACCATGCGGCTGCGCGAGCGGCGATAGGGCAGCAGGGCATCGCTGGCAGCCAGCGCGGGAGGTACCGAGATGGACCCACGGCTCATCATGGCGCGAGAGTCGTAGCGCCGCCCGGCGGCGGGGTACTCATCGGAGTCGCCACGTACCATGCGACCAGCGCGTTCCATGATGACGGAGAATTGCTCGGACATATTGCGCCCGGCTTCGCGGAAGCGCTGGCCAATACTCCGGTCGGCATCGCGCGCGGGGCCCAGCGTGCGCCGTGGCGCGGAGAACCGCGCGGAGGATTCGGCGGAGCCGTCGTCAGCGGCTGCTGACCCGCGACCTGACGCGCGCGGTGGATTCGAGGAGCGCCCACGCGCGGCGCTGGGACCCGAGCGGCTTGCCCCGCTCCCCGCCGATCCGGACCCACTGCTCGGCCCATCGCCACCCGCGCCGGCCAGTGGCGGGCGGATCAATCCGCCGCCGCCAAAGCCACGACCACCTGCCGGCGTTTTGCCCGAATTGCTTGCGCCCGAACGCCCATTGCTCGCGGCGCGGCCAGCGGGGTCGGAGCCGCGATTGGCGGGATCGGCGGGATTGGAGCGGCCATACCGGCCGCTGGGCGGGGTGTCGCCGCCGCGGCGGGGTGGCGGCGTGCGGCGCCCATAGGCCGCGTCATCGCGGTCCGACCACTCGTCGCCTCGCGGATCGCGCGTATCCGTGCCCATGCCACATCCTCCCCCATCCGCGCACAAACCTTGCGCGAACCGAAACTCCGCGACGCCGCATTCACCACAGCGCCCACGCCTACACCTGGCACGTCCACTCCCGGGCAGCTACTATCTTACGCACAACCA
>DASYGC010000804.1:0-3271 GCA_036000225.1 Ktedonobacterales bacterium
CAGGCGCGCTGAGGGCGAGCGGGTGGCACGGGAGCGGGCGGCACGGCTGTGGCTGCGCGCGATCCTGCTGTTGACGGGGGTGGGCACGCTGTTGCTCTACACGCTGAGTCGCCCATCGTTCAGCAATAGCTTTACGGCGGCGCGCTACCTGCTGCCACTCTACGCCGCGCTGCCGCTGGTGTTCGGTGTGTTGTGGGAGGGCGCCGCGCCGATGGTGGTGGCCGTGGGGGCGTGGTGGGCGGTGGCGATTCAGCAAGCGCGAAGGAATCGTCGCCAATCCCAGAGAGTCAGCACCCGCCACGATGGGAGCGATAACGGGCTTGCGGAATTGAATGCCACGGCCAATCGCGAGCAGGCGAGAGGCAGGGCTGATCATTTTCCCAGATCCTCGGGGCACGATGCCTCATTGATCACAGCCGCGCTCGCATCCGCCGGACTGATCCTGCTGCTTGGCTTCGCGGTGTACGGCAGCGGCGCCACGCTGCGCTACGCTGGCGATGGCACGCGCTACGCGCTGCCCGCGCCGCCGCGGGACCAGCAACTGCTGGCCGCGCTCGAAGCACATGGCATCACGCGCTATATCAGTGACTACTGGACGTGCTACCGGCTGGTATTCGAGAGCGGTGAGCGCCTGCGCTGTGGGGTGCGCGATGGCGTCAACAACACGCTGACGCACAATGGCGCGGTCAACCGCTATCTGCCCTATTTGCTGGAGGTCGAGCGTACACCGCATCCGGCCTACATCTTCGACGCTGGCTCCGCGTGGGACAGCGGCTTCGCCAGTTGGGCCGCGTCGCAGCGCCTGCCACACGCGGGCTACACACGCTTCGTCGCGGCGGGCTACGCCATCTACTACTTCCCCGCCGGTCAGGGCTGAGTATCGCTGAAGGCCGCGACAAAGGCGAGCGGCAATCGCGCACGGTGGCGCGCGCCCCTTCATTGGCCGCCCGGAGACACGACGGCGGCCTCGGTCACTTCGAAGATTCGCTCCACGGTGTCAATGGACGCCCGGCAGCCATTAGGCAAGGTGCATTGCGGCGCGGTGTGCCCGAAATCCATATCCGTCACGATGGGGAAGTCGTATCGCTGTAGTGTGTGTATCATACTCCTGGGGTTCAGATAAGGCTACTAAGGCCACATGACGTCACGCGCTCAGATGCGTCGCGTCAAGCCAGCCGCGCAGGCGGGCGCGCGGCGTGGACGCCAGCTCGTCGCCGGGGTGCAGTTCCAGCACGCTGATGCCGCAATTGGGCCAGTTTTGGCCGAACCACACGAACTCGGCGGCATTGGCGCACAGGTCGAGAATGGTCGCGCTGAAGATGCCGCCGTGGCCCACGATGACCACCCGAGCGCCGTCGCGCCCAGCCAACACCGTGGCCATACCCGCGCGCATGCGCGCCAGCAGGCTGTGGTAGTCCTCGCCACCGGGAAACGCCACTTCGCGCTGGCCGCTGCTCCAGCTGGCAAGGACACTATCATGCTGCTCCCAGGCCGCGGCGGTGGGTGGCTGATCTTCGAGTGTGCCGACGTTAGTCTCGCGGAAGTCCTCCAGTATCGTGACGGGCAGATGCAGCGCGGTGGCGATGATATCCGCTGTCTGCTGGGCGCGACGCAGTGGCGAGCTATAGATGGAGTCGATTGCCTGGTCGCGGAAGTAGGCCGCCGTCTGGCGCGCCTGCGCCACGCCACGCGCGGTCAGGGGATAGTCCACGCGGCGGTGCGAGAACTCGCGCGTGATGTTGGCTGGATTTTCGCCGTGGCGCACCAGATAGACGACGTTCAACTGTACCGCTCCCAGCCGAAACTCTCGAACCAGACGCCATCGTGCGTGCGGAAGTTGTCCAGCGCGCACCGCACGTAAGGGATAGTATCGTCGGGGAGGTGGTTGAGCGCGCACCAGGTGAGTTCGGCGCACTTATGCGGCTCGGCGTTGATGAGTGTGCCGCGCCAGCGGGTGACGCGCACGAAGAAATCAACCCGTTCATCTTGAGCATGGGGGCGCGGCGACCGGCGGTGCATCACTCCCACCATCGCGATATCCGCCGGCTCGATTTCGATGCCGGCCTCCTCGCGGGCCTCGCGTATGGCGGCGGTCGTCACCTCCTCGTCGCCATCCAGATGACCAGCGATGACGCTGTACTTGCCATCTTCATAGCCGGTGTTGTGGCGGCGCAACAGCAGCACCTGATCGTCGCGCGTGAGAAAGAGGTGGACGGCCGGGATGAGTTTGAAGCGTGGTAGGTCGTGCATGGCACTATGCTCCCGTCACTGCTCGCACGGCTACACCTCCGCCGCCGCCTGGATGACGCCGTGGTGGCCCAGGCGGTAGCGTCTGCCGCGCCAGACGATGGTGCGGCGGAAGAGGCCGGCGCCGAAGAGCAGCGGCACCATCAGCAGCTCATAAGGCACCAGCAGCAGTGGCAGCCAGAGGCTCGGCGTGTGGTAGACCCAGCGATTGAGTTGGAACGCGCCGCTGACGCGCACCACGATCGCTAGCGCCAGCAGCGCCGCCGCGTAGCCCGCGAAGCTGCCTGGCGGGCGTCGCAGTACCAGCGCGGCCAGCAGGGTCCCCAGCAGCGTGACCGCCGACCAGAGGATCGGATGCCACAGCAGCCAGATCGTCAGGTAGGCGCCCAACCCCTCCGCGCGCAGCATGGCTAGCCACTTGAGCAGGTGGCGCGCGCCGCCGGCCAGACCCAGCGGCTCGAAGGGGATGATGACGCGACGTGGGATCAAGACATTCTTCAGCCCCGCGCTGGCGATGGCCTTGCCGATGGCCGCATCGTCGCTGACGGTGGCGCCAAACGGCTCGAAGCCGCCGATGCGGGCGAGGGTCTCCTTGCGCAGCACCCACAGACTGCCGATGATAAAGTGCTGCCCCCCGCGCAGCGCCAGGGTGGCCATGTTGGGCGAGAAACTGTAGTTGGTGTAAAGCGCGACGCCAGTGCCGCCGACCGGTCCAGGTCCCTGATAGCAGGGCAGGAAGTAGGCGATGCCGGTGGTGGGATCGCGCAGCGCGTCGAGTGCGAGCCGCAGGGTGTCGGGATCGACGGCCACGTCGGCATCCATCGAGCCGATCACCGCGTAGCGCGCTTCGCGCGCGGCGACGGCGAGGTTGTGCTGCTTGCCCATGCGCGCGCCGGCAGGTCCCGTAAGGATCACGCGGATCGCGCGTGTCGGGTGCTGGTCGCGCACGCGGGCGCAGATGGAGTAGGCCGGGTCCTGATCGGATTCCAGCGCGAAGAGGAATTCGACCTCGCCCGGCAGATCG
>DASYGC010000805.1:0-2867 GCA_036000225.1 Ktedonobacterales bacterium
TATGGAGATCCCTATCACCCCCTGGAAGGTGTATCAGATCCTGGCCGAGCACGGCGTCGCGCAGGCGTAGTACTATTCCGTAGTGGCGCACGGGTGTGCGCCCTGGGTTCCCGGTCGATCCCGGCGCACGGGTGTGTGCCCTGGGCCGCTGGCCGCTCGTGCGCCACCACGAGCTAACGAGACCTCGGAGATCCTATGCACTTCGAAGGACAGCAGACGATCAACGCGCCCATCCAACGGGTCTGGGCGTTCCTGACGGATCCCCACTCGGTGGCATCCTGTACACCCGGCTTCATGTCGATGGAAATCCTCTCGCCCACCCACTTCAAGTCCACGGTGGGCGTCGGCGTGGGCGCGGTCAAAGCCAAATTCACCCTCGATGTGACAATGGAGGATGTCCAGGAGCCCAACCACGCCACTGCCGTCGCCCGCGGCAATGCCGGGGGCAGCGCCGCTGAGGTGCGCGGCGGTATGGATCTCGCCGCCGAGTCCGACACGGTGACCAATATGAAGTGGGCAGCGGATGTCAATGTCATGGGCACCATCGCCACCGTCGGCGCCCGTTTGCTCGAAGGCACCGCCCACAAGCTGACGGCAAGGTTCTTCGAGTGCTTCAAGACGAAGTTGGAGGCACCAGCCACCGCCGCGGCCGCCGAGCCGACGGACAGCGCGTCCTCGGCAAGCCCCGCGCCATCCACTGAGACGAGCTAAACATCGAGGCAACGGAGGAGCACCCGCGCGTCGTCAGGAAAGTGCGCCAACGCCAGCGGCAGGGCGTTGGCGTACGGGCATCGATGGCCGCCATTCCCGCGATAATCCCTTATGACCGGCTCGGCAACGGTTGCGGTTGGCACCATGATCGAAGGTATTCACGATGCGAAACGATGTGCTTGACCAGATGCAGCGACTGCGCACCGAGCGCCGCCCATTCGCACTGGCCACAGTAGTGGCCGCCGGCCCACCCACCTCCGGCACGCCGGGCGCGCGGGCGCTGGTGCTGCCCGATGGACAGGTCGAGGGCTGGATTGGCGGGCACTGCGCGCAGCCCACCGTGGTCCGCCAGGCGCTGGAGGCCCTGGCCGATGGCGTGCCGCGGCTGATCATACTCAGCCCGGATGATGATCCGCACACCAGTTCACCCCCTGGCGTCGTGCGTTTGCCCATGCGCTGCGCGGGACAGGGCGAGCTGCACATCTTCGTCGAACCCTTCCTGCCCGCGATCGAGTTGGTCATCGCCGGATCATCACCCGTGGCCCAGGCGCTGGCAGGCCTCGGTGCTCTGCTGGGCTTTGAGGTCTGGGCCTGCGATCCCGATGCGGATAGGGCGCGCTTCGCTGAAGCGGACCGGCTGGTGCCCTCGCTCGATGCCCTCAAGCCGCTGCTGACCACGCGCAGCTATGTGATCGTCGCAACGATAGGCATCTACGATGAGGAGGCGGCGCATCTGGCGCTGGAGAGTCCCGCCAGCTATGTGGGGTTGGTCGCCAGCCAGAAACGGTTCGCCGAGGTCGAACGCTATCTGCGCGAGCGCGGTGTCGCCGAGACGCGCCTGGCTCAGCTCAAGCGGCCCATCGGAACCAAGAGCAGGGCGGTGCTGCCCGCGGAGATCGCGTTCAGCGTGATGGCGGAACTGCTCGACATTCGCCGCCAGCGGGTGGGGCTGACCCCTCTGGCCCCCGACGCGGGAAGTCCAGCGCTGTCGGCGCCGCGCGCGGAGGCGACCGATCCCATCTGCGGCATGACGGTGGACATCGCCACCGCGCGCCACACC
This sequence comes from Ktedonobacterales bacterium, assembly GCA_036000225.1. Classification (GTDB taxonomy): domain Bacteria; phylum Chloroflexota; class Ktedonobacteria; order Ktedonobacterales; family JADMIN01; genus DASYGC01. Next base: position 1,772 of record DASYGC010000805.1, read on the forward strand.
AGCGAGCGCGATGGCCAGCGCTACTACTTTTGCTGCGCCGGCTGCCAGCGACAATTCGAGGCGGCCGTAGCCGAGCAGGCAGGCGGTTAAACCGTGTCACGAAGTATTCAGCCGTCTGGTGCGAGCGGTGCGGGCGGCGTGTACGCGCTGGCTGACCCACCTGGGCGTGCTCGCCAGCCGCGGGCCTACCGGCCTGGATGAGGATGGACATGTCCGCTGCGCGGGACGACGAGTTGCTGACTTCCCTCTTTGGCGCGTCGGGCGAACCACTTGTCGCGCGTTGCGGCGCCTGGCTCGCGGCGTCCGCCCGCTTCCGCGCGTTCCTGATCGCGCATCAGGACAAGGTGCGCAAGAAAATACGCGGGATCGCCGATAGCGAGAGCCTGCGTGACCTGCAACTGGAGTTGGATACGGCGTATCATCTGCTGCTGGATCGCCGCTACACCCTGGAGTACGAGAAGTATCTTGCGGGCAAGACGCGTGGCCCCGATTTCACCGTGACGGTCCAGGATAAGAGCGCCTTCAATGTCGAGGTGAAGCGTCTGCGCTCCGCTGGCGAGTTTCGGCATTGGGCTGACGCGATCTGCGACAAGCTCGACCAGATGCCGCCGAGCATCCCCAATGTGCTCCTGGTAGGCACGGAGCGGGCGGCGCGCAAGAGCATTGATGCGGACCAGGCGCTGGCGCGGCTGCGGCGGCTCGCGGACGCCAGGGATGAGAGCGTCTTCACATCGCGCGGATTGTCCGATGCGCGCGCGTTTCTCCGAGCGAGCGCGCGCCTGAGTGGGGTGCTCCAGCATCGTCAGTGGGGCGACGAGGCGGGCGGGCAGGCGTCGCTCTGGCTCAACGCGCAGGCCAAGCATCCCCTGCCCGCCAGCGAACACAAGGCGCTCGTGCGGTGTTGGGCGGAGCCGACGACACAGTCGTAAGGCGGGGAAGCAGCTATCACGCGGGACGTTGAGCCACCGCGAGGAGCGGGCTGGCGGCACAGTAGTAGTCGGGCCGATCGAGGATGAAGTTGGGGCTGTGTGGGTCAGAGAGACGGCGCCAGAGCGCTTCGTCGTCGGCGGTCATGCCGACGTCCCGGCCAGCGGAG
>DASYGC010000806.1:0-2892 GCA_036000225.1 Ktedonobacterales bacterium
CGCCGCGCTGCGCCGCCATGTGGATCGCTCGGAGCAGGCCGAGCGGGCGCGTATGCTCGCCGAGCTAGCCCACCTCTCAACGGCGGACCAGCAGATTGTCGGACGCTTCGGGCAGCGCCTGGTGGACAAGATGTTCCACTACCTGGTGATCCGCATTCGCGCTCTGGCCGAATACGACGAAGTGCCACCCGAACTTACCATGCGCGTGCTCGAACAACTCTTCGCCGACCCCGACGAGCCAGCGCGCTAGCGGCGTACGCCGCTACCTTCTGAGCAGCCCCGCGCCTGCCCCACCGCCAATCCGTAGGGGCGTACGGCTGTACGCCCTCTGGCTCCCCTCCCCGCGCCGGGAGGGGCCGGGGGAGAGGTCTACCGCACGCCCGCGAACAGATCGTCTTCCAGCGGCTCCGTGGCCACACGGCTCTGCGCCAGCACGAACGACTCCTGGCTAAACGCCTTGCGCGAGAGATCGGGTGGCAGCGAGAGCGCGAAGTTCGAGGTTTCGGTGAACTGCGTCTTGTGGCAGCGCATCGAGGCCAGTTTGCGCTCGTAATACGGGTCCACAGCGACCATTGTGGTGACCTTGTGCTCGGGCTGAATGAAGCCGCGCTCCGGCTGGGCTTCGCCGCTCTGTTCCTGCTGCTCGCTCTCCGCTTGCGCGCTGGCCCAGCGGGCAAAGGGATCGGGCAGGCCGCGATCAAGCACCTCCTGGCGCAGGGCCATCAAACGCTCGCGCGGCCAGGCGACGTAGTAGAGCTTGCTGGGGCTCCAGGGGCCGGGCTCGCCAGGCGCAACGGGGAAGCGCTCCACATCGCCCGCGCCTTCGTAGGCGGCGACGGCGATGCGATGCGCCATAATGTGGTCAGGATGGCCGTAGCCTCCCTGCGGATCGTAGGTGACGATCACCTGGGGACGCTCGGCGCGTACCAGCGCCACGAGCCGTGCTGAGGCGGTGGCGAAGTCCACATTGGTGAAGGCGAGCGGATGCGCATTGGCGGGCGTGCCCACCATGCCGGAATCGCGATAGCCGAGCAGGTGCAGCTGCGCGATGCCCAGCGCCGCCACCGAGCAGCGCAGCTCCTCGGTGCGCACCTCGGCCAGCTTCGGGCGCACGGCGTCGGCATCCATCGTGGGATCGACGATCTCGCCTTCCTCGCCCAGCGTGCAGGTGACCAGCACGGTGCGGACTCCCGCGTCGGCGTAGCGACCGAAGATGCCGCCGGCGAAGCATTCGTCGTCGGGATGAGCGTGGACGGCCATCAGGCAGAGTGGAGTCGTATCGGGCATCCAGTGGTTCCTTTCGTGTACAACATGCTTGATGTGTCTCAGTGTTCGGGCGCTCGTGGCACCGCCGATCACTCGGCGCGGGTGGCCGCCGCGATGCGCACCGGGCATACTAGCTACACAAAGTATAGTCGCCGGCAAGGAGGAACGACATCCCGTGATGGAGAATCCGCTGGAAGTACTGATCCGCGCGGAGATTGCGGCGCGCGGTCCGCTCACCTTTGCGCGCTTCATGGAGCTGGCGCTCTACCACCCGCAATGGGGCTACTACGCCGGGGGCGGCGAGGGCCGCGAGCCAGTGGGCTGGCGCGGCGACTACTTCACCAGTGTTGACGTCCATCCGCTCTGGGGCCGGTGTCTCGCGGCGCAGCTCCACCAGATGTGGGAGCTGCTGGGCCGGCCGGACCCATTCGCGGTGGTCGAACCTGGCGCGGGGCGCGGCCTGCTGGCCCGCGACGTGTGGGCCTACGCGCTGGAGCACACGCCGGAGTGGGCCGCGACCCTGTGCTATGCGCTGGTCGAGCGTCTGCCTCCCGGCGCGCCACTGCGCACACAGCGTGAGGAAGAGTTGGCGCGGGCGCTAGCGGCGCTGGGTGCGCCGGCGCAGCATACCCGCTGGGTCGCCTCGCTGGCGGAGGCGGCGCCCACAGGGATGGTGGGTTGTGTGGTCGCCAATGAGCTGGTGGATGCGCTGCCGGTCCATCGCGTGGAGGCACGGGCGGGCGCGCTGCATGAAGTGTATGTGGACGTTGGCGCGCAGGGGCTGGTCGAGCGGCTGGGACCGCCCTCGCGGCCGGAGGTGGCAGACTATCTTGACCACTTCCGCATCCCCTGGCGCGGCTATGCGGATGGCTGGCGCGCCGAGATCTGCCTGGCGGCGCTGGACTGGATGCGCGAAGTAGCCGGCGCGCTGACACGTGGGTTCGTCCTCACCATTGACTACGGCGACACCGCCCGCCGCCTGTATAGCCGCCACCGGCGCCACGGCACGCTGGCGGTCTATACGCGCCACCGGCTGGGTGAACGCCCGCTGGCGCATCCCGGCAGCCAGGACCTGACGGCGCACGTGAATCTGACGGCGCTGGTGGAGGCTGGACGCGGCACCGGGCTGCGCCTGGCCGGACTGACGACGCAGCGCGCGCTACTGGAGCGCCTGGGCATCCGCGCGCAGACGGAGGCGCTGGCGGCACGCCTCTACCCGGCGGCGGATAGCGAGCGCCACACCGACCGCGGCCAGGCGGATTACCTGCGCCGAGCGGCCCTGCGCGGGGCTGTGGCGACCCTGCTGGCGCCTGAAGGTCTTGGCGGGTTCCGCGTGCTGGCGCAGCAGCGCGGCGTGCCGGGCGCGGGCAGGCGGCTCATTGGCCTCATAGACGGCTGATCCGATGCCCCACATTGGTCGCCCATCGCGCCAGCCCTCCCGCAAGTTCCCGACATGGCCGGCGCGGCGTTCGCACGAGTTGTGGTAGCTTGTGGCATCCATGTCCATTCGCCTATCTCCCATTCGTGATGAACATTGAGGAACCGGGTGAGAGTCGTGGGACATACTCCACCGGGAGCGGTCCCGCAAGCTGGGAGGAGAGTCCCCATATCGCCGCGCACCACATT
>DASYGC010000807.1:0-2105 GCA_036000225.1 Ktedonobacterales bacterium
GCAGTCTGGCCAGCATCTCAGCCGCCTGACCGAGATTGAAGGCCCACAGTTGCGCGTCCAGATGCGCACCGTCGAGTGCCGGATAGAGCGCCCAGCGCGCCCCCTCGCTGAGCAGCCACGTGGCGCCACCTGGCGCTGGCAACGGCGCGGCCACCGGAAACCGCCGGGCGCTGAGATGGCCCAGCACGCTGTGCTCGTAGCGAATCGCATCATCGGCCAGCCACGCGTGATAGCGCTTGGCGACCAGACGCCGCGGTCCAGAGATGAGCTGCCACACATGGGCGCGCTGCTGGTACCCGGGAGACTGGGGCGTCTTGCTCGCTACGAATCCCGTCAGACCATATTGGGCCAGCGCGCGCTGGAGCGCGCCCGTCGCCTCCCACTGCTCCGAGGAAAGCATGCGCGCCCCACTGATGCGCTCGGTGGCACACTCAGCGCACCCCAGCACCTCACCGGCCTCGGTTGTGGCCAGGCGGGCGACGACACGGCCACACACCGGGCAAATGAGGGCCGGCTCCTGGGTAGGTGGTTGTGTGACAGACATACTCGGCTCCTTCGACTGGATATCCAGTAAGCCGAAGAATATCACGCCTTGCCATCAGGCGTCATTATGTCACGCAGCGAGGCGTAGACTGGTCTCATAGCACCTTGCCGACACCCGCTTCACCGTCGGCGGTTTCGGGTTAGGCGCGGGTGGAACCGGCGCCGATGTGGGCTTCACGAATTTCGCGCTCCAAGCAGCTTGACAGGCAACTCATGGAGGTGTAGCATCGCGGAGCCGCGCAATGTCTTCACGCGGTTGTTCGTCGCACGCTTGAAATCGCGGCGAATGGAGCACAAGCGCGAATGGGTGGAGGATACGCATGGCAACCGCCACGCCGGTGTTCAGCGCTGACGGCCTGGAGATCTACTTTCAATCCAGGCGCGCCGGCTGGGACGCCGACCTGACCGGACATCTCGTCAAGTTCATCGAAGCCACCACGGAGTCGCTGGAGTGCGCGATCTATGACCTCCGGCAGCCCGAGGTGCTCGCGGCGCTCGCGCGTGTTGCCAGCAGAGGCAAGCGGCTGCGCATCGTTTTCGATGCCAGCAAGGAGCGGCGCGGCGGGCTGGAGGGCGACCCCAAGCCCAACGGCACCGACCAGGCGCTCGAAGCCGCCGGCCTGATCGGCCACTGCATGCCGGTCTTCGAGAGTGGCCGGCACATCATGCACGATAAATTCCTCGTGCGCGATGGCAAGGCGGTCTGGGCCGGCTCGGCCAACTTCACCACTGGCGGTCTTACCCTGCAGGACAACAACTGTGTGGTCGCCACCTCACCGGCGCTGGCCGCGCAGTATGCCGCTGTCTTCGAGCTGCTGTGGACCCACCCCGATCACCGCGCCCCAGCCGCCAAGGCCGCGCTGACGCTTGGTGGCGCCGCCATCGCGCCAGTGTTCGCGCCGACCTCGGGCGAAGGCATCGAGCATACGCTGGCCAGCGCGCTCGCGAGCGCGAAGCGGGTGCGCATCCTGGCGTTTCTCATCAGCGATCCGGGCATCCTCACCGCGCTGGCGCGCTTTCGCGATGATCCACAACTCGATATCCGCGGCGTGTACGACCCACACGGCATGCAAGATGTGCTGCGCTATTCCAAGCAGGACCAGGCGCTCTTCTGGTTCACCCACGATCCGCGTTTCGTCGCGGCCCCCTCACATGCCTTCGATCCGGCGCACGAGCAAGACTTCATGCACAACAAGGCGGTGATTATCGACGACCGTGTGGTGTACACGGGCAGCTACAACTTTTCGGAGAACGCCGAAGCCAACGACGAAAATGTCATGACGATCGAGTCACCCGCGGTGGCCGCCGCGTACACCGCCTATATGGAGGAGCTGTATGCGGCCTATGCCAATCACGCGGGCCATACCACCGTGGCCGGAATCCCGGCTCACCTGGCGACTGACGCCACGGCAGGCGTGGCGCACGATAGTGTTCCGTACCGGGAGGATCTGAGCATGGCCAGTCCGTCAATCGAGCCACGTCTCCATGTAATGCAGCGGTATCGGCATACCGCCATTCCGGCCAATCTGCCAGGCTATGCGGCCAACCGCACCCGTTTCCAG
>DASYGC010000808.1:0-3227 GCA_036000225.1 Ktedonobacterales bacterium
GGTGGTCTCGGGTGTACGCCAGGCATGGGAGACGATGCAGCGTGGCCTCCCCAACGTGGTGGTGACCGAACTCGACCTGCCCGACGCCAGTGGCCTGGAGTTGATTCGCACGATCTACAGCACACCGGCCACGCACAACGTGTATTTGCTCGTCGTCACGGCGCGAACGGGCATCCGCGACAAGATCGCCGCGTTTCAGGCCGGCGCCGATGACTTTCTGGTCAAACCGATCGAGCCGAGCCAGTTTGATGTGCATCTCCAGCTCGTGGCTCGCTTTCGCCGCGTCCTTGGGAGTTGACTCGCGCCTCCGTGGGGTGCGGTTCGCGACAGATCGGCGACAGGTGGAAGGATGGATCTCAATGTCGGCGCCCGCTGGTAAGCACTACACCGTCCTGATCGTTGATGATAATCCCGAGTTGCTGACGCTGATTACGGAATCACTCACGCTGCTCGGAGACTACACGGTGCTGACCGCCGAGGACGGCGCGCTGGGATTGGAGCGGGCCGTCGAGTTGCGGCCCGACTGCCTGGTCATCGACATCAAGATGCCCGGGTTGGACGGCTATCAACTGGTGCGCGCGGTGCGCGGCGATCCCGCCACCGCCAGCATTCCCCTGGTGATGCTGACGGCCCTGCCCCAGGAGAAATATCGTCTGGCTGGCTTGCTGGTCGGCGCCGATCAGCACCTGACCAAGCCCACCAAGCCCGCCGACCTGGTGGCGGCGATCCAGGCCGCCATCGACCTGAGCGTGGCTGAGCGCGCGCGCCGCATGGATGGCCTCGCGCGCGAAGCATCCGAAGATCCTCACGAGAACACCTGATCCTGGCATCGTCCCACGCGTCTGTGGCGTCTCTGCCCAAGGAGCCTGGCAACTATGAGTGACGTAACCTTCGCTGTACCGGCCGAGCGTCAGATCTACGCCGAGTACGATCGCGACCGCCGTCTGCGCATCTCGCGCGTCATCGCGCCGATATTCGCCGGCATTCTGCTGTTCATCCTGCTGATGTCGCTCTTCCTGCCACACCAGCTCAAGGGCACACGCAGCCACATCGTGGTGGTGCTGCTGTGCTGCGTCTGCTTCGCCGCGGGCGCCGTCGCGTCGTGGTACAAGCGCGTCAATATCGGCACGGCCACCATCATCGCCGGCGCACTCCTGTTGATGATCCTGTCGGTGCTCGTCAACCAGCCGTTCATCCTCTCCGATCTGTTCACGGTCCCCGCGGTGGTGATCATCGGACTTTCCGCGCTGATCGGGTTGCCGTGGATGATCTTCGTCACGGCGGCCTGCACCAGCGCCTTTGTCCTGGTCCTCAGCGGCAGCCCCAGCCTGGGCCACGCGATGGCCGACCCCAACAATGTGAACTCGGTGGGCGCGTTCATCGTCGAGCAGTGGCTGCTGGCCGCCATGGTGTATGCCACCGCGCGCGGCTATCGCCGTATCCTGCACCGCATCAGCGATGTGAGCCGGCAATACGAGCGCGCCCGGCAATTGGACGAATTGAAAGATCAATTCATCACCAATGTGAACCACGAACTGCGCAACCCGGTCATGCTGATGCAGGGCTATATTGAGCTGCTGCGCCTCAAAGATGCCGAACTCCAGCCAGAGCGGCGCACGGCGCTGATTCAGCGGGCCAGCCAGGCAGGCGACAGCCTGGTCGAGTTGCTGAAGAATATTCTGGACGTGCGCCGGCTCGACCAGCGCTCACAGGACTTCGCCCCCGAGCCGGTGCCGGTCTTCGCGACGCTAGCCGACGCCGCTTCGCTAGTAGATCCGCGCGAAGGACGCCAGATCGAGCGCGAACTGCGCGTGAGCGTGCCCCAGGGGTTGCTCATCTGGGGCGACCGTGTGCGACTGCAACAGATCCTGACCAATCTGCTCTCGAATGCCATCAAGTATTCGGCAAATGGCACACCGGTCGAGGTTGCCGCCCGTCTCGTCACCTCGACGCTGGCCGAGTCAAAGTCCGAATCGAATCGCTGGCGCCGGGCCCCCGGTGAACGGCGCGCGATGGTCGAGCTCACCGTGCGCGACCACGGGCTGGGAATTCCGCCAGATCAAGCGCCCCTGCTCTTCGAGCGCTTTGTGCGTCTGCCGCGCGATCTCGCCTCCACCACGGTCGGCAACGGACTGGGATTGTACATCTGCCGCGAGCTGACCGAGGCCATGGGTGGCGTCATCTGGGTCGAGAGTAGCGGCGTGGCGGGCGAAGGCTCAACCTTCCACGTCAACCTGCCCCAGGCGCCCCACTCCTACGCCGAAGCCGCGCGCCCCTCCGGCGGCCTGGTGGTGCCGGCAAGTGCTCCCGCCGCAGCGCTCGATGGCGCGAATCCCTAGACTGGCGTGCCAGTTCGAAGTCCCCGCTCCGGCAACTCAGCAGGAAAGGAGTCATCGCGGCAGACGCGTTTCGGCACTTCCATGTGGGCCGTTCATCAGCACCCAGGATCGTGAGGCAATCAGCGTATGTCATCAGAACCTCTGGCTCCCGCCAGCAAGGCGACCGGCGCCCCCGCTGGCCTGCGTCCCAATGCCGTCGGGCTGACCGGCGTGCTCTTCCAATCCGTGACCCTGATGGGTCCCGCGGTCGCGGTGGCCTTCGCGATCAGCCCAGGCATCAACTATGCCGGTGGATCGTTCCCGTTGTCGGTCGTGCTCGCGCTGGTCGGCTGCCTGTTGCTGGCGTTCAGCATCAACCAGATGGCCAAGCACTTGCCCTCGGCGGGCGGCATGTATACCTACATCAGCCGTGGCCTGGGGCGCTCCATCGGTTTCCTGGCGGGCTGGATCAGTATCCCCGCCTACCTCGTCTTCCTGCCGCTGAATCTGCTGGCCTTCGGCTACGCGCTGCAATCGGCCAGCGGCGACTCGAAGGGGCAGGGCGGCCTGCCATGGTGGATCTTCGCGGTGATTCTGGCCATCGTCATGGCCGTGCTCACCTGGATTGGTGTGCGTCCCTCGCTGCGGACACTTGTGGTGCTGGGCGCCATCGAGATCGTCGTCTTTGTCGCGCTCAGCGTCACCCTGATCGCGCTTGCCGGATCTACCAATACCCTGAACGCGTTTACACCCTTGCCGTGGGCGCATAACCAGCATGGCGTGTCGGGTGTGCTGGCCGGCACCGTCATCGCGTTTCTGGCCTTCACCGGCTTCGAGTCGGCGGCGTTGCTGGCTGAGGAGTCGCGCGATCCACGGCGCAACGCCCCGCGAGCGATCACCCTGGCGGTC
>DASYGC010000809.1:0-3333 GCA_036000225.1 Ktedonobacterales bacterium
GCTGGCCGCGCGTCTGGGGCTGCGCGAACGGCTGGGGCGCTTTCCGCGCTACTACGAGCGGGCGCTGGCCATCGGGCGCACGCTGGTGGAAGTGCCCGGCATCAGCATCAAACCCAATCCGCCGCAGACCAACATGCTGCATGTTTATCTGCGCGGCGATCGCGACCGGCTGCTGGCGGCGGCGGTGGAGATCGCGCGCACCGAGCGCGTGGCGCTCTTCGGGGGACTGCGCCCGACAGATGTGCCGGACGTGTCGTGGTTCGAGCTGGCGATTGGCGATGCGGCAGAAGTGCTGAACGATCAGGAGATCGGCGATCTGTTTCAGCGCGTGATGCTGGCGGGAGGGTAATACCAAGTGCGCCCGAAGGCTGGCCCATCACGAGGCCAGAGCGCACCCCGTGCGCCACGACGCAATGGGGATGGTCTATCCGAAAGTCGTGCAAGACTTACAGCCTGCGCGCGAGCAGGCAGACCATCGGCACGGTGAGCGCCAGCGCGCCGCCATTGGCCTCGGCGCGGGCGCGCAGCCGGCGCTCGACCTCGTTGAAGACCAGCCGGCGCACGGTGAGGTCGGGGACCACGTCGCGCCAGGCGGGCATAAAGCTGGTGTGGATGATGGGCGACGTGAGGAAGGCGCGTGGTCCGGCGAAACGCAGCGTGAAGCTCTCGTTAACCGTGCGTTCGACCTCAAACCCGGTGCTCTCCAGCAGCGCGCGGAGTTGGGCCGCGGTGGGCCGCGTGGCGATCAGCCGGGCAAGGTTGTGCTTGTAATCAGTGAGCTTGAGGTCGCGCAGTGTCAGATAGTAGATATCCAAAAACTCGCGCAGTGCCGATTGCAGCGGGCTGGTTAGCAGCAGCGAGCCGCCGGGGTGGAGCAAGCGGGCCATCGCGCCCAGCGCGGCGCGCGGGTCGGCGAAGCTGGCGAGACCGAGATTGCAGGTGATGGTGTCGATGGTGCCATCGGGTAGGCCGCTGGCGCAGACATCGGCCACGACGAAGCTGACATTGCGCAGCCACTCATCAGAGGCCTTTTGCCGCGCCCGCTGGATGGCGGCTTCCCAGGTATCGAGGCCGGCCAGGTCGCAATCCTGGCCCAGGTAGCGCGCCAGTTCGATGGTCGGGTAGCCCGTACCGCAGGCGACATCCAGCACCTGCCAGGCATTGCCGCGCGGCTGCGTGAGCAGGACACTGAGCAAGAGCTGGCCGAAGGGCCGCGACCATTGCGGGACGATGAGCGTGTCGTAGAGCTCGACGAAGCCAGGATCGTCAGGGGCGAAGGTCGCCGTCAGATAGTCCGCCGCCTGCATACGCGCGAGAGCCGCGCGCGCGGTGGAGCTCAATTCGGCGGCCGCGGGTGTGTCGGTCTCGGCGGCGGGGTCGAGGCCGTTGAGCGCGCCGACCTTGCCGGTATAGCCACCGTGCGCGTCGTCGGGATCCCAATCATCCCAGTTGCCGCTCGCGCCCAGTGGACCCATGCGCCCGCTGTGCGATGCCATCGCACGCCTCCCTTGTTCGCCGCTACGCGCCGTTGGGCCGGCCGATCCATACGACATCGGGCAGTCCGCTGGAGTCCCCCTTGGGGCTGGGCGTCGTCCCGGGCTTGATCGTCGGGGTCACCGTCGGCGCAATTGGGGTCGGCGTCGCGGGCTCGAGGACGGCGAAGATGATGGTCGCGGCAATCGCCGGGTCGGTGGCGGGCGGGTTGGTATCGCTGGCGGGCCGGTCCCAGAAGATGCGTGCCATGCCAATGCCCGACTGCGGATAGACCAGGGCAAACGCGGCATTAACGCCCGCGCTATTGATGGTGTCGCAGCCCTGCTTATCGGCCCACTCGCCGGGCGGATGGATCGCTTGCATGCCCTGCGAGGCGTTGATGAACCACTCGGCGCAGACCGTGTGCGGACCTTTGGGGGCGTTGCGAATCTGTACCACCACGAACACCTGGTCGTTGACGAGAAAGTGGGAGGTCTCGTCCTTGGCGTTTTGGGAGCCGTCAATGTGTTTGGCGGTTACCACGCTGGTGACGTATTTGTTGGCCGGACCAGCCGTGGCGACGGGTGTGGCGGGCACCTGCGCGTAATTGAGGGTGGTCGGAGTACGCTGAATGCCGGTGACCTCCGTCACGCTTTTGATATATTTTTGTCCGAAGATGCCGATCAGGCTGGCCGAGACCGCGCACATCAGGACCACGCTCAGGACGCCGCTGACCACGCGGAAACGGCTGATCTTGCCCTTGCGCTTCTCACCGGTGACGGGAATGTAGACTGGGCGGCGTATGCCGAGCAGGCGCTCTTCCTCTTCGGTAGGCAGGCCCGGCACGCCGGCCATACCCGGCATGCCGACGGCTATCTCGTTCGGCATGATGGCGGCGGACGGCACGAGGGCGCGCGCCTGATCGACGCCCCGGTAGTCTTCGGGTCCCGCGCGGTAGCGTCCACTGCCGCGAGCGGCGCCACCGTCGTCGGCATCGCGCCCCCAGTTGGCACCCGAATTGCCACGGGGGGGCCAGTTGGCGTTCGATCCGCCCTGGGGACGGTTGCCACCGCTCCCGTTGCCCCCCCAGTTGGCGTTCGATCCGCCCTGGGGGCGACCACCGCCAGCGCCCCAGTCGGCGCCGGAGTTGCCGCGGCCCGCTGGGGGCACGCGAGTCCCACCCGAGCGTTCACGCCAGTCGCGCATACCCGTGCCGCGGCTCGGCAGCGCGCCACAGGTCGGGCACGGACCCATCGGCGGGCGGCGATTACCGCACTGGTCGCACTCCATCGACGAATCCTCTCTCAATCAGGGTCTACGGGCAGGGGGTGGCTTGCAGCGTCTATCATACTTGTAGCTGGCTATTTCAGCTGTATAGGGCGGTGTTGGGGGCGTCTGTGGCCGAGATCGCTATGGCACGATCCAACCGTTGGGACGCAGGCGCAGAATACAATGCTGAGCGGCGCCGGTCAAGAGAAAGGGGACTTCTTGGGGCCGCTAGCGCATACGCGCGGCAGCGAGCAGTGAGATCAAGTCCCGTCGCATCCTCGGGGATTGCCGGCGGTGGAAACCGCGACACCGCGCGAGCAATTGCCATATGCAAGGATCAGGCAGGCGCGCCATCACGGGCGATCCGCTACAATCCGAGCGACACTTCGAGAGCGGGAAGAAAGAGAGCGGGACGAACGATGCACTACATTCCCGGTATTCCCATGCCGCGCGCCGGGCGCCAGCTGGCAGAGGACATGCCCTATGCCGGCGCCACGGACGAGGGCGAGCACAGCGCCACCGCTATGCGTGATCCCCACCCACCCGACGGCGCGCCAGCGGCGGAGGCGCCACAGATCGACGTCGGGCGCC
>DASYGC010000810.1:0-3477 GCA_036000225.1 Ktedonobacterales bacterium
GGGAACTTTTCGGTCGGCGACTACTTCAAGCGCGGCGCGATCGCCTACGCCTGGGAGCTGCTGACCAAGGGCTATGGGCTCCCCGCCAGCCGGCTCTATCCCACCGTGCACCCCGACGATGACGCGGCGCCGGCGCTGTGGCAGGAGATCGCCGGTATCCCGGCTGATGGCATCACCCGCCTGGTCGACAACTGGTGGGGGCCTCCTGGCGCATCAGGACCGTGCGGGCCAGATTCCGAAATCTACTACGACCGTGGCTCGGCACTCGGCTGTGGCAATCCTGATTGCGCGCCGGGGTGCGAACGCTGCGAACGCTATCTGGAAATCTGGAATCTGGTCTTCATGCAGTTCTATCAAAGCGCCGATGGCCAGCGGACCCCGTTGAAACAACAGAACATTGACACGGGCATGGGCCTGGAACGTCTGGCGATGGTGCTCCAGGGGAAGAACTCCGTATTTGAGACGGATCTCTTCCGCCCGATCATCGACAAATTCGCGGCGTTGGTGGGCACCGAATACGGCCGCAATGCGCAGCACGATCGCTCACTGCGCGTGATCGCCGACCACGGACGGGCACTGGTCTTCCTGGCGGGCGATGGGGTATTGCCCAGCAACGAAGGGCGGGGCTACGTGTTTCGCCGCGTGCTGCGTCGGGCGGTGCGCCATGGCAAGTTGCTGGGCCTGGACCGTCCCTTTCTGGCCGATGCCGCGGATACGGTCATCGAGTTGATGGGCGGGCACTATCAGGAGTTGGTGGCGCGCCGCCATCAGATCGTTGATATCCTCACCATGGAGGAACTGCGCTTCGGCCAGACATTGACCGCGGGCACGCGGCTGCTCAACGAGCTGCTCGACCGTCTGGAGCAGCGCGACGAGCGTGAAGTTCCCGGTAGTGAGGCATTCAAACTGTACGATACGCATGGTTTTCCTCTGGAACTGACGCAGGAGGTTGCCGCCGAGCGGGGGATGACCGTCGATGTCGCTTCGTTTCAGGGCGCCATGGAACAGCAGCGCACCAGTAACAAAGGGGGCGCCGCGTTTGCACGCAAAGGAGAGGAAGAGACATGGACGAATCTGACAAAACAGCTGGGCGCTCCCGGATTCACCGGGTACAGCGGGACCGTCGGCAGCAGCCAGATCGTGGCGATCGTCGTGAACGGCCAGCCGGTGAACGACGTGAGCGCCCCGGATCGCGCGGCGATCGTCCTGGCGGAGACCCCGTTCTACGCGGAGGCGGGCGGCCAACTGGGCGACCAGGGGCAGATTGGCGCGCAGACCGGAACCTTCCAGGTCGAAGATACCCAACGCCCAGTGCCCGGCCTGATCGTGCACTACGGGCAGATGATCGAAGGCCATTTGCGGGTGGAGATGGAGGTGCGCGCGGAGATCAACGCCGGTCGCCGCGCCCATACGATGCGCAATCACAGCGCGACGCATTTGCTCCATCGGGCCCTCAAAGATATTCTGGGCGAGCAGGTCCAGCAGCAGGGAAGCCTCGTGGCCCCCGACCGGCTCCGTTTCGATTTCAACCTGTCGCGGCAGGTCAGCGCCGAGGAGTTGCTGACGATCGAGACCCGCGTGAACGACTGGATACTCGACGACCTGCTCGTCAAGACGGAGATCCTGCCATATCGCGAGGCGCTGGCGAGCGGCGCGATGGCGCTGTTCAGCGAGAAGTATGGCGACCAGGTCCGCGTCGTGACGATGGGACCGAGCAAGGAACTCTGCGGCGGGACGCATTGCGCGGCGACCGGCCAGATCGGGGTCTGCGTCGTGACGCAGGAGGCGAGCGCCGCGGCGGGGGTCCGCCGGATCGAGGCGCTGACCGGCGTGGGGGCGCTGGCGCATCTGCGCGGCCGGGCCGATCTGGTGGATACTCTGGCCGCACGCCTGGATACGCCACCCGATCCACTGGCGATCGCTGGCCGCGTCCGGCAATTGCAGGACGACCTCAGCGAGACGAAGCGGCGCCTGGCGCAACTCCAGCGCGGCCGGGCCCGCGAGCTGGCCGACCAGTTGGTGGCTTCGGTGGTGCACGTGGGGGGTATTCCAGTGGTGGCGGCGCAGGTTTCGGTGGCGGACGACCAGGCACTGCGCGACCTGGGCGACGCGATACGCGGGCGCCTGGGGTCGGGCGTGATCCTGCTGGCGACCGACCTCGGCGGCCAGGCACGTTTCATCGTGACAGCCGACCCGGACCTGATCAGGGTGGGTATCCACGCCGGCCAGATCGCCCGCGCCGTGGGCCAGCGCCTGGGGGGCAGCGGCGGGGGCCGTCCTGAGTCGGCCCAGGGGGGCGGACCGGAGCTGGATCAGGTGCCAGATGCGCTGCGTACCGCGCTGGAGACGGTTGCCGCTCAACTGGGGTAGCATGACGTGCAGCCAGATCGGGGCCAGAGGTCCTCGTACACATCCGGCCCCGATCAGATATGTCCGCGCGCCATGCTAACCGGGTGTGAAGACGAGGTACAGCCCGATCCGCGCCATCGCGTAGCCGGGGTAGTGACCCGCCTGCCATTGCCGCAGCAGCTCGTCTGCCGCCGGCGTAGCCACCAGCTCGATATACGCGGGATGCTGATCGGCCAGTCCCTGCATCACGTAGGGCGGATAGCGGTTGAGTCCCAGGTTGCCGGCGGGATCGGCGATGACCGGAATCACGGATTCGCCACTCTCGAACGCCAGGCGCATGCCGATCCAATAGTCATCGGTGATGAAGGTGTGCGCGTGGTGCGCACGCAACACTGTCAGCACGGGCTGGTCGTTGCCGTAGACCCAGACCGTCTGGTCGAGCGCGGCGGTCTGTATTGGGCGTAACGCCAGGTCACCGGCGAGATTCCAGATCATCACTGGCACGAACACCCCAACCACCAGGAGGTTGGGTACTAACATGCGCACCCGCGACAAGTCCCACGTGGCCCCCGTCCGCAACCTGGCAGCCGATCCGGCGCCCCACGCTCGTCCGAGCACCAGATCCGCTTGCCTGATCACTAATGGCGTTGCCGCGAAGAAGGGCAGCAGATAGCGCGGCGACGCGAAGTTCATGTCGCGATAGAGCAGCACCGCCACGGCATAGAAGGCGCAGATCAGTAATAGCGCCGCCTCGAACTGGGTCAGCAACTGGCCGCGCGTTGGCGGCTGGTGGTTATCCGTGACGTGCAGACCGCGCCACTGACGCAACACGCGAACCGCCACGCACACGATGAGGCCAACCGCACCGGTGACCAGGATCAGATTGCCCGCGTACACGATTGGATGCAGGCTGGCGCCATGCAGATACGCGGCCACGCTCAGGCCCGTGCTCTGTGTGCCGCCCAACCCACCTCCCAGCAAGATCGGCAGCGACACGAAGATCTCTTGCAATGGATTGTGCAGCTCCAGCAGCGCGACCGAACTCGCGGCGGGCGCGCCGGGTGTACCCGTGCCCGAGAGGGTTGAGGTGGCGATAGCGCGCGCGGTGCCACCACCGCTGAACACCTC
>DASYGC010000811.1:0-5171 GCA_036000225.1 Ktedonobacterales bacterium
ATCGCCGGTAGGTCATGCGTAGAGGGCGGTCGAACAACAACCGCCCTCCGGTGGTGCCAATCTCCGACGTGCTAGTTGAAGTGCTCGATCAGTGTCACGACGCCCCCCTGGCTGGGATAGTACGACCCAATAGCCCACACATTGGTCGCGGAGACAACCGCAAGCGCCGTGAAATAGTTAGTGGTCGTTCCGACCGACACGGGGCTGGGCGCAAGACTCCAGGTACTCCCATTGCCGTGCAGAGCGGCTGGCAAGACAGTATTGCTGCCACTCCCAGAGCCGGTGTCGCTATGACCAGCGGCCCAGACCTGGCCTGATATCTTATCCACCCCGATTCTGACGAGGCCCACGTCCACAGGCGCGAGACTGGGGTACTCGGTGAACGTCCAACTGGTGCCATCATAATGCCCCAGTAACGGTTCCCCGATGATCTCCCCCGAACTGAGCCTGACATCATAGGCCCCGATCCCCCAGATGTTGTTCGCCGAGACCGCGACGATGCTGAAGGGAAGGCCGGTAAGCGGGGTAGACGTAGGCACCACACTCCAACTCACCCCGTCCCAGTGCTCAAAGAGGGGTGAACCACTGGTCGCCCACACATCGGTGGAGGAGACGGCGGTGACGCTCATCAGCTGGCCCGCATTGGGAGTGGCTACGGGCTGCCATTGCTGGCCATTCCAATGCTCAATAAACGAGCCTCCTGGGCTACCACAGCCGAGAAAGCCGACCGCCCAGATATCGTTCGCGGAGATGGCCGCGAGCGCCTGGACATGCGCTTCCATCGGCAGGACCGGGCTGCGCACACCGCTCCAGGAGAACCCATCATAGTACTCGTAGAGTGGCTGGATATAGTGGCTAGAGGAGCACGCATCGTACCCTTGCCATCCGGCAGCCCACAGGTGGTTGGTACCAGGGATCGCGACCACCGCATGCAACTGATCGCTACCAAAACTACTCGGATTCGGGCTGCGAACGATGGCCCACGAGGACCCGTTGAAATGCTCGATCAGGGTGCGATAGCCGGTGGTCGTCGTCGCGCCGAGATAGCCAACCGCCCACACATTCTTCGCGGAGATCGCCGCGATCCCCAAGAGATTGTTCGTGCGCCCAGCGACATTGGGGCTGGGCACCACATGCCAACTCGGTGTTGTCGCCGCTGCCGCAGCAGCGGGGCGCACTCCAATCACGAGCATCGCGAGCAACGCGACGGGCAAGGCGAGGAACTTCAGGCGACGCATAGCACTTCCTTTCGATGGGCAGGGGGGCGTCAACCAGTTCCTCTCAGTGTGACGCTTGCCAGAGGGGAGCGACATAGGCATTCCGCCCAGCAATGAGGCGCCTTCAGTCCCGATGCGGTGGGTATGGTGCCCGATTACTCGTTTAGCGGGACCGGGTTAAACTGCGCCACGTCGTAGGCTGACCAGGCGGAGGTGGGGAACCGCCTATCCCAGTTGAACTTGGCTCAGATATCGTCATCGAGGATCGCGGGCCGCGTTGATGATCACCTATTTTCTCGACACCGTGGCTCTGGTCATGCGGCACGTCGCTGCCCTTGAGCGGCCCGCGACTGGAGTTAGGGGCGTTGGCAAGGGTCCCCTCGCCCACAGCAGCATCCCGTCCCGGGCGACATGGCCAATGAACCTGGGATTCCATTCCGCAAGCGTACGCGAGGCGAACATCAGTTTGACATCGCGCAGGATATCCAGGTGACGATTGTAGGCCGTCCCCAGGATCGCAAAAAGTGCCTTGCCTTGGTAAATGGCGATCCCTACGTCATCGGTTTCGAAACTCGCCAGCAGATCTACGTCGCTTGGAGCGGGACCGTCGACCGGCCGCTCATCATGGCACACGATGGAGCCATACAGGATCACCGCTAACAGATCAGGACGTGAGCGCGCCCAGGGTCTGGAGCATGTCCTCGACCGGGGCGCTGGTCGCCGGATCGAGCCACGGCAGGAGACTGCCGCTTGATCGACCGGCACTGCAATGGGCATCGGCGAGCATGGGTCTCGTTCCTCCTCACCCGGGCGCATGATGGCACTTCACGCCACGATTCGACAGGTATGCGCCGTAGCGAAACGAACGCATATTAAGAAATCTCCATGTCACGTTCATGTCTCCCTCACCCGCGGCGCGTAAGCTCTGCGTGTAAACCCACGCCGAGTCGGCGGTGGTAAACTTGGGCCAGGAGAACGCCCGCGCAGACGAGGCCCGCGGAAGCCACAGCGGCGCACGTCGTTCCCATGGAGCGGAGAAGCGGAGATGAAGGTGCTCCTCGTCGAAGATGAGTTGAGCCTCGCGCGCACCTACCAGCGCCACCTCGAACGCGCGGGCCACCGCGTCGAGGTCCGCACCAACGCCGAGGCGGCGTACGCGCGCCTCAATGCCGGCCCCGAGGATTTTGAGGTGCTGGTGCTCGATGTGTTGCTGCCAGGGATGACCGGTATCGAGCTCACACGGCGCCTGCGCCACGAACGGTTTCAGGTGCCGATCCTGTTGCTCACCGCGCTGGGCCAGCAGACCGATGTCGTCGCGGGCTTGGATGCGGGCGCCGACGACTATCTGACCAAGCCCTTCCCGGTGGACGTGCTCTTCGCGCGTCTGCGCGCGCTTGGGCGCCGGCCGCGCGCGTTTGATCCCGTGGCGAGCGCGACGCAGCTGCGCGTGGGCACGCTTGTGATCGACGAACTGCAACACGCCGTCTATCGCGGCGACCAGGAGATCGCGCTCACCCCGCGCGAGTTCACCCTGCTGGCCTATCTGGCGCGCAACGCCAACCGTGTGCTGACGCGCGACCAGCTGATGCTGCGCATCTGGCCTGACGGCACCGAAGCGGCGAGCAATGTGCTGGATACCTACATTCACCACCTGCGCGACAAGCTCGAAGTGCCGGGCGACAGCCCGCTGATCCAGACGGTGCGCGGGGTAGGCTATGTGGTGCGCGCCCCCGACGCGAGCGCCCGCCCCGGCGCTGACTCGCATACCCCAGGGCAGCCGGCGCGCTGATGAAAGGCGGGCCATGGAGACGCGACCGCTTACTGAGCCAACGACGGACAGCCCACGGCGCCATCGGTCAGACGGGGCGGCGCATCCGCGCGCGGTGCGTGGCGTCGCGGCTCTGCTGCGCCAGTTGCTCTACGGCCTGCTCGAAAACGCGCTGCGCTATACCCCCACGGGTGGCGACATCTTGGCGGAGGTGCGCGCAGAGAGCCGAACGCACCTGCTGGGCGATCGTCGGCGCCACGCCTCCCTCAGCATCCGCGACACGGGAATCGGCATCGCGGCCGAACATCTGCCCAACATCTTCGAGCCTTTCTACCGGGCGGTGTCCACCACGCGTCCTCTGCACGGCGAAGCGCAGGGCACAGGGCTGGGACTGGCCATGGCGCAGTGGATCGTGCGAGCGCACGGCGGCACTATCGCCGTCCACAGCACCAGCGGGCAGGGCACAACATTCACCGTCGCCTTGCCACTGGCAACTGAGGAGGAAGCTGCCAGCGTGGAACATCAGCGGCGGGTGCTCACACCAGAGGCGACCGCCAGCGAGGGAGAGTGATCCCACCGCCGACATCCCGATTGTGTGGTGGACGCATGAACGACCCGTGAAGGCGACATGAGCAAACCTCCATGGGAGAAATCTCACGTTCCTCAGGCACGGACCGCGCGGCTGAGAATCGTCACATGAACGTATTTCAAGGATCCCTTCAGGCCAGCTTCACGCTTGGCCCCTATGCTGCATTCAGTCAGCGAGGCGGCACGACGCCCATGACGCGACGCATGCGGTATTGGGCCGATCTTTGGCGCCTGGCCGCTTTCCTAACGAGGAGGGTTTCCCGTGGTTGACAGCATCGCCCCATCCCTGGATCGTGCCGTGCGTGCCGATCCATCCACACCATCACACGTGTCTCTGCTCGCCCGGCTGCGGGCCAACACGCACCCCCGCCATGGACTGCTCGCCCTGATCTTGCTCGTGGCGGCGTTCTGCGAGTTCTACGAGTTGCAACGCGTGGGCTACGGCAACCTGTACTACGCGGCGGCCATCAAGAGCATGCTGCAGAGCTGGCATAACTTCTTCTTCGTGTCATTTGATCCAGCTGGCTTTGTCAGCGTTGATAAGCCACAACTAGGCTTCTGGATCCAGGCCGCGAGCGCCAAGCTCCTGGGGTTCAGCGGATTCAGTATCCTGCTGCCTGAGGCGCTGGCGGGAATCATTTCGGTTGGCGTACTCTATGCGCTGGTCCGGCGCATCTTCGGCACGGTGGCGGGGCTGCTTGCCGCGTTCTTCCTGGCCATCACGCCGGTGAGCGTGGTCACCAGCCGCAACAACACCATCGATAGTTTGCTGGTCCTCACGGTCCTGCTCGGTGCGTACGCGGTCAGCCGTGCCAGCGAGCGCGGCAGCCTGCGCTGGCTGGTACTGTGCGCGGTGTTGCTCGGACTGGGCTTCAACATCAAGATGCTGCAGGCGTATCTGGTCGTCACGGCGTTCGCCGCGATGTACCTGCTGGGCGCGCCACTGGGATGGTGGAGACGCCTGTGGCATCTGGCGGTGGCGGGCGCCGCGCTGCTGGCGGTCTCGCTGAGTTGGGTGCTCGCCGTGGACCTCACGCCAGCGGCGGCTCGCCCCTACGTCGGATCGAGTGGTAGCAACTCAGAACTCGCACTGGCGCTGGGGTACAACGGCGTACAGCGCCTGTTGGGCACCGTGTTCAACATCCAGTCGTTGCTCGCCGGCGGCACCACGACGGCAGCCGCGGTGGGCGGGCCAGGCGGCGTCTCCGAGAATGGCGCGCAGGGAGTGTTGCGGCTGCTCGATGCGCAGCTCGGCGGGCAGGCGAGCTGGCTGCTGGTCCTGGGTCTGGTCGGCATCGGCGCGGCGGGCTGGGGGCTACGCCCCCGCGCACTGCTCAACGCGGCGCCACGGCAGGTGCGCGCCTGGAGCCACTCCGTCGGCGCGCGCCGCGCGGCCTGTCTGTCGCCCCGTCCGTCGGCGCTCGTGCTCTGGGGCGGCTGGACCCTCATCCAGGTGGTCTTCTTCAGCGTCGCCGGCTTCTTCCATCGCTACTATCTCTCGATGCTGGCGCCGGGCGTCGCCGCGCTGGCAGCCATCGGCCTGGTGCTGCTGTGGCATGACTATCAGGCCGCGCGCAACGGCGAGAGCGCCATTTGGC
>DASYGC010000812.1:0-11490 GCA_036000225.1 Ktedonobacterales bacterium
GTCAAGAAACGCCGAGCGCAGATCGGCTGCGGGGAGCACCTTTTCGAAGTTTCTCTTCCAGATCCTCACGCGTTCCCACTCTTCGTCAGTAACCCGTTTTCCCTCAAGGTGCGCGGCGCTGAGATCGGCTCCTTCGAGATGAGCGAAGCGGAGATCGGCCCCGCTGAGCTGCGCACCGCGCAAGTCAACGCCCGCTAACTGTGCCAGGCGCATGTCGGCTCCATCGGCGTAGGCGAGGCGCAATGACGCTCCGCCGAGATCTGCCTCACTGACATCGGCGCCCTCCAGGTAGGTTCTCACCAGATCAGCGTACTCCAGATGAGCTCCACTCAGGTTGGCGCCCTCAAAGTGCGCGCCACTGAGGCTTGCTCCCTCGAGGTGCGCCCCGCGGAGATTCGCGCCTTCCAGGTGTGCTCCCGTGAGATCCACACGGGCTAGCGGCAGGCCCGCCAGGTTTGGTCCGTCTGGGGCTGTGCTCGGGAACATGGCGCCGCGCAAGTCTAACCCTGCGCGAGAGCGCTGCTGCTCGTTTGCCCAGTCGATCGGACCCCGTCCCTCATCAAAGGTGGTCAAGAGCCATTCGAGGTCTGCCCGCGAGAGTTGAGTCTCTTTGAACGGGGGGGAGGTGGTGCCGCCGTTGGCGGCCGCGGCGGACCGGAGCTGGATTAGCGCCGCCTGCCGTTCCGCGGAAATCGCTGACTCGGTGCGCCACTCCGCAAGGTCCCTCGATGTGTGCGGAGCGTATCGATACATCATGCTTCACCTCTGCGAATCCGACCAATCGCCGCAACCAAACGTGTTCGAGGTGCATCATAGACCACCAGCACCGGAAATTGAAGAGCGACTCCAATCTCGCCTCGTGGCGAATCAGCGAGCGCTGCCCCCGTGACCCACATAAAGCGACTGAGCACGCCGTACCTACGGTATACTCTATGCGGAACTGATTCGCCTGAGTGACGGTCAGTCTGCCTCCCGCGTCGTCGCCACCTGAGGTATGGTGGAGTCTGGGCTGTCAGAAAAGGAGCATACGATGTCGGCAACCGCGAATGTCGTGGTCAGTACGCGCAATGTGTTCCAGGGCAAACTGATATCCGTGCGGGTCGAAGAAATACGTCGAGATGACGGCCGGATGAGCACGCGTGAGCTCGTCGACCATCAGCCTTCGGCGGTCATCGTGCCCTACCTCGAGAAGTCCGACGAGATCATCTTCATCGAGCAATATCGCGACGCCGCACGCAAGGTGCTCCTAGAATTGCCCGCGGGCATGATCCCAACTGAGAGCACCCCAGAGGAAACCGCCCAGCGCGAATTGCTGGAGGAGACCGGCTACCGAGCCAGTCATCTGCGCCCTCTTGGCAATTACTACACGTCGCCTGGTTTTACTAATGAAATGCATTACTGCTACCTTGCCACTGGCCTGGTTCGTGTATCTGGTATTCAGGATATCAATGAGATTGGCGATATCAAGCTGATGAGTCGCGTGGATGTGCTTCGCCAGCTCGAACAAGGCGAGTTCACCGATGGGAAGACTATGCTGGGGTTGTTTCGCGCCGCTCGTTATCTGCCAGCGAAGCGCAAGTGGGGGCTGTTCTGAACCTCTCACCGCATTTGACAGGGTAGGCGCGGGGGCCGTATAATCACACTGAATGTCGGGTTGAAGGGGAAAATAGATGAAGAGGACGTGGCAGCCGAAGCGCATTCCGCGGAAGCGCGAACATGGCTTCATGAAGCGGATGAGCACGCGCGCGGGTCGCAAAGTGCTCCGCGCGCGCCGGCTCAAGGGTCGCTGGCGGCTCACCGTCGTATAGTTCGATGTTGATTTCCGCAGGGTGCGCCTCACGTCTGCCAGTCGCATGGGCCCCGTGGCCCGTCAGGCGCGTGAGGCGCATCGCTTGTAGGTCGTCATCCAGCGTTGCGCGCAAGCACCAGGCGCGGTGGTCCATGGCGGAGAGTGAGGTTCGCGAGATCAGTGGCGCAACAGCGGCTCACCCATGAGCGAACAACCGTGCCGCAAGGCCAATCGCCCGCTGGCGCGTCCGCGGCAGCGCGGCGTGCGCACGCCACGGGTGGCGTCCCCTCTGGGGATGCGCGCTTCGGCCGCGAACGCCGGCTGCGTTCCTCCGCTGATTTCGCCCGCGTGCGGCAGGCCCGGCGCTCGTTTTCCGCTGGTTCCTTGACACTGGGTGTGGCGCGCCGGACTGAGGTCGCGGACATCAGCGCGGCGCAACCCGCGGCGCTCACGCGCGTAGGGTTCACTGTAGGCAAACGCGTGGGCGGCGCCGTCACACGCAACCTGGTGCGCCGCCGGCTACGCGAATTGGTGCGCCGCCGGATGCGCCGGTTTACCGCGGGTTGGGATCTCGTCGTGGTGGCGCGTCCGACGGCGGCAGCCGCGACCAGCCGCGCACTGGCACTTGACCTCGATACGCTGCTGATCCGGGCAAAGGTCCTGGAACCTAGCAGCGAGGGGCATTCGCTATGAAGTATGTAGGCATGGGGTTGATCCGGATCTACCAGATGACCCTCTCAAAAGTGCTTCCTCCCAGTTGTCGATTCGAGCCATCCTGTTCGCACTATGGGTATGACGCCATCGAGCGCTATGGCCTGTGGCGCGGTGGGTGGCTGGCCATCAAGCGCATTGGGCGCTGCCAGCCTTTCTATCATGGGAGTCTGTATGATCCTGTTCCATGAGATAGGCGTGCGCGTGGCCGGCGTACCCACGCTCGCCAGCGCCATTCTCAGCATGACCACGCGACGCCCCTTGCGGGGAACAGTCGCAGGGGAGGCATAATCGGTGAGCGGAATCCTCCAATTCTTCGGCAATCTGTTCGCGCCGTTTGGCGCGGTCTTTCATGCGGTCTTCTTCGAACCCATCTTCAACGTCCTGATGTTGCTGTATGGCGGGGTACACGCGATCGCGCCTGGGGTGCCGGCCTTCGCGATTGCGATCTTATTGCTCACCGTTGCCATTCGGCTGTGCCTCTACCCGCTGACGCGCAAGCAACTGGCGTCGAGCCGCGCCATGCAGGTCTTGCAGCCACAACTCCAGGAGTTGCAGCGCAAGCACAAGGGTGATCCCCAGGCCTTGATGGCCGCGCAGCGCGCGCTGCAAAAAGAGCACGGCGTCAGTATGGCGGGCGGTTGCCTGCCAATGCTAGTCCAGTTGCCATTCCTCTACGGCCTGTACTACTCGCTCTTCGCCGCGCTCATTCCGCCGAAGATGGCGAATGGAAAGCCATTTCCGAACGCGGCTGTACCCGCCCACCTCCTCCAGCAGATCAACAGTGCCATCTACCCATTTTTGCCCCATCTGGCCACTATCCATGCCCTGCCGAGCACGACCTTCCTGTGGGCCGATCTGGGTACAGTGGACCACACCTTCATCTTGCCGATTCTCGCGGGCCTGCTGACGTTCGTCCAGATGCGTATGGCACAGCCGGTGCGCAAACCGGGCGCGAAGAAAGATCCCAACACCCAGGCCATGTCCTCGATGATGTATGTGATGCCTTTCATCACGTTTTTCTTCGGTACGACGTTCCCCGCCGGTCTGGCGTTCTACTGGTGCATCTCGACGGGCTTCTCGGCCGTCCAGCAATATTTCATTTCGGGATGGGGCTCGCTGTTTGTGGGTATCCCCGGCATGGAACACCTCGTGCCCGAGCCGCAGTCGCTGCCGGCCCTGCCGAACCGTGCGGTGGTTGCCAGCGGCCTGGTGCCCAGTGACGCCGCTTCCGATCGCCCGACGGGGCTGGCTGGCTTGGGCGCTTTGTTGCGCCAGTTGACCGCCCCCCCGCCGATCGATCCGCAAGATCAGCCAGCGATGAGCACGGCGGCCAACGGCAACGGCGCAGGCAAGACGAACGGCAATGGCGCTAACGGGCGCGCGAATGGCACCGGCCGCGGCGACCAACCCGCGACCACCGCGATGCTTCCCGTGAGCAACGGCGCCGCTGATGGGACACCTGGCACCGTCGCGCGGCGTAATCGCCCCGAGCGCACCGGGCCAACCTTGGTGAAGCCGCCGGTGCGGACCGATGGCACCAATGGCACCAACGGGGTTAACGACACCAGCGGCACGCCGCGGCGCGTCGCTGGCAGTGACAAACCCACAGCGGCGCCGTCGCCGAACACCGGCGCCAGGCCAGCGAATGGTCGCGGCCCATCAGGCAGCCAGTCCGCACGGCGATCGGGCAATCGATCCAAGGGAGGGCGCTAAGCTGTGGAGAGCATCGAAGCCTCGGGGCGGTCTATCGAGGATGCCATCCTGCAGGCGCTGGCCCGCCTGGGACGGCGGCGCGACGAGGTGGATGTGACGGTGCTGCAGGAGCCCGCGCGCGGTACCCGCGGCATGAGCGCACGTGAGGCGCGCGTGCGAGTGATGGTGAAGGCGCCGCGACGGCAGGGTGCGGCGGTGGTGACACCCGAGATGGCCGATGCGTTTCTGGCCGACGCCGACGAGGAGGCGCAGGCTCAGCCCCGCCTCGCTGACGATGATGGCGCCTATGCCGCACGGCAGTCTGAGGGCGAAGCCGATGAGGGCGCCTACGATGACGAGTACTACGACGATGAACTGGAAGATGCGCCCGAGGGCCTCGTCGCGGCGCCGGTTGTCGCGCTGACGGAGTTGCTGGGGCCGGAGGCCACTGTCGAGCAGGTGGCGGTCGAGGCGCTGCGTGCCATCCTGGCGCACATGGGGTTGGGCGCCACGCTGATCGAGGTGCGCGGACGCGACCCGCTCACCCTCAATGTACGCTCGGCCACCGGTGAGGACCTCAGCTTGCTCATCGGACGGCGCGGCGATACGCTGGCATCACTGCAATTGCTCGTCGCGCTGATCGTCTCGAAGCAGACTGGCCAGCGCGAGCGCATCGTCGTTGATGCCGAGGGGTATCGCGATCGGCGCGAGGAAAACCTGCGTTCGCTGGCCCAACGCGTCGCGCAACAGGTGCGCCGCTCTCAGACCGCCGTCACGCTCGAAGCCATGCCACCGAACGAACGCCGCATCATCCATATGGAGCTGGCCGACGACGAGGATCTGAGCACCGAGAGCAGCGGCGAGGGCGAGCAGCGGCGCATCGTGATCTCGCTCAAGCGCTCGCACCTGCGCTAGATGGGCGCCACCTGATGCATCGGCGCGCGCGGCGATAACGCACCAGCGGCAAGCGGGCGTAGCGCCGCGGGTCCATATGGATCACCGTACCCGATGGCGCTTTTTGACCACACGCGGATCGCAACATGGTAAGTGCTCCCGAATTTGTCGTCGTCGGTCCCGCGACCCGCGATCTGCTGCCGGCTGGCGGCTGGCAGCTGGGCGGCACCGTCACGTTTGCCGCGCTGACCGCGTCCCGCCTGGGTCTGCGCGCGGGCATCGTCACCGCCGCGCCGCCCGATGTGCTGGCGGCGCTGGCGGCTGCCGTACCCGGCGTGGCGCTCGCCGCCATTCCATCAGTTGATGCCACCACCTTCGAGAATCGCTACAACGCGACTGGCCAGCGCGAACAGTATCTGCGCGGGCGAGCGACGCCGCTGGATGTGGCCGCGATCCCGCCGGACTGGCGCGCCGCGCCGCTGGTGCTGCTGGCGCCGCTGGCTCAGGATGTGGATGGATCGGTGGCGGCCGCCTTCCCCGACGCCTGTCTGGCGGCGACCCCCCAGGGCTGGCTCCGCCAGTGGGACGACAGCGGTCGCGTGCGCGCGGGCACGTGGGAGGGTGCGGACCAGGTGCTCCTCCATCTCACCGCGCTGATCCTGAGCTGGGAGGACCTCGTGGCGCCCGCGGCGGCGGCCAGCGCGCGGGCCCGACAACGTGCGGAGCGGCAACTGGCGGAGTGGGCGCGGCACGTGCCACAGCTGGTGGTCACCCAGGGCGCCGGCGGCGCCGATCTCTTGACCACCGGCGGTGAGCGCGAGCGCTTTCCCGCGTACACCGTGCGGCCGGTGGATCCCACCGGGGCGGGCGATGTGTTCGCGGCGGCCTATCTGTGTCAGTTGCACCGTACCGGCGACCCCCGCCGCGCCATGGAATACGCCAACTGCGCCGCGTCGTTTGCCATCGAGCGGGAGGGCACCGCCGGCATCCCCACGCCAGCCGAGATCGCGCGGCGGCTGCGCTCGGCGACCTGATACGACGTTCGAGTGATCGCTCCCCCGTTGCGTTTTGGCGCACGGGGGGGTCCGCTCCGGCCCCGTTATCTGCGTGTTCGTTATCTGCGTGTTCGCGCACGGGTGTGCGCTCCGGCCTCGTTATGACTGGCGACGCGACGGGGGGCCGCTCCGGGGGCGCGACGCGGATCTTCTACCGTGTCGCGTATCTACCCGGCCATCAACTCGCGCAGTTTCAGCACGGTGCGCCAGTTGCGCGCGGTGCTGATGGTGGCGAGCTTGGCATCGAAGTAGGCATTGGTGAGCTTGCTGCGCGCGGCGCCTTCTGGCAAGTGCAAGTAGATTTCCTGACCCAACACAATGAAGGTGTCTGGTGGCGAGCGGTTGGGATCGAGGGTGGCGACATCGGGTTGACGCGGCGGGCCCGCCAGGAACAAGACGTAGACCGTATTCTCATCAACACCCCGCGCACGGTAGGGATTGTCACGGATGACGCCGTCCAGTTGGTGTGCGGTGCGCAACAGCACGGGTACGCGAAATCCGAAACGCTCGGCGATTTGGGCAGTGATGCGCGTGGGGAGCAGCGGCGCCAGGTCAGGATCGGCGCTGAAGATGACGTTGCCGCTCTGGATAAAGCTGCGCACGTCGCGACACCCCGCGACGACAAACATCTGCACCAGGTCTTTCATCGGCAGTTTGTTGTTGCCACCAACATTGATCCCGCGCAACAACGCCACATAGGTATTCGACACGTTGGTTGGCCTTTCGTGCGTGCTTCCCGCCATGCTGACTGGAGCCGTAGAGCGCCTGGGAGCGAGGGCAAGCAGGAGGACCGGCGGCTGCCGGTCCTCCTGGAGCAATGCTGGTTACTGGCCCCACAAAGCAGCCGGCGCCAGGCTAGATTTGCTGGCGACGGATCATGTTCAGGGCGGCGGAGCCGAGCGCCTGTGCGCAGGAAGGGCAGGCATAGAAGCCTTCGGCCTCACGATAGGCGAGATCTGCGCGGGAAAAGTGCAGGTAGCAGATACCGCAGCGCGTGCTGCTGCCCTGACTGGCGATGGCGCGATCACGCTCGAAGATCTCATGCAGCGCCTCGATCAGCGGGCCAACGTCGCCGCGCACGCCAGGGAGGAACGGGGCGTGCTCCCGCTGCTCGGCACGCTCAGCACGCTCGGCACGCCGCGACCGCTCGGGACGCGGCGCCCAGCTTTCGCTCTCAAGGGCCGGTGCGTCAGGGACCTCCGCCGTGCCTGGCACGAGCGCCAGGTGCCCATTGCCACGCAACGGGGGCGCCGGCGTTGGGACCACGCCAGGGCGGCTCTCGGGCTCCGACCACGCGGGAAGTGCGGCGGTGACGAACCCGGCGGGTGCGGCTGGGCCAGTTGCGAAGGGATCGGTCCGGGGGCGGCGGGGTTCAGGGTGACGCGCTGGGCTCGCACCATTGCGTAGTGGGTTGGGCGCGCCTTTGCCACGCCCGAGGCCACTGGCGCCTGGTGGTGAAACGGCACCGGCGCCGCCCTCGAATAGCGGCCTGGCACCCGGCGCGTGGCCAGCGCCTGAGCCTGCGGGCGGGGGCGGCGTGCTTGCGGGCCGCTGCCACGCGCCACCTGGGGCGCCGCCGTTGTGGGGGGGAGAACTGGCGCCTGGGCCGCGTGGCCCAGCCTGCGCATCGCGCGGATGCCGGCCGCCAGAGCGCCGGCCACCGCGATGAGTATGAGTATTGCCCACGGGAACTGCTCCTTGCGATCAGTGCAAGACGCGGAGGGCGGGCGCGAGACATGTGGCTGGCGCATGGAACAACCCTTCGCGCTCTATGTACGGGCCACTCAGCCGCCCGCGGGGTGGCTGAATGCGCCCATGGCTGTCGGGGCGTACGACCCCTGGCTTCAGGCGCGGAGGTTGGGGGCTGCCTTGTCCGATAGGAGCATCCGTGGTCCAATCGCCGCGGCGATGAGGCGGCTAGCGCCCGGGGAGAAGCCCTGGAAACCTCTGGCATGCGTCAAGGGGGTCGCCACGTAACACATCGTATGCGTTCATTATACCGACTTGATTGACGAATCGCAAGCGGACAGCGTTATCTGCCGCGCATCGCGTACGGGCGAAGGCTGGGCGTGCGGGTGCTGACCGCGCGGCGCCAGCGGATGAAAGCATGGCCCGCTGTGCCCACAGGTCCGCCCCGGCGCCATCCGAACTGGACCGACCCACGGCGCCTTCGTGCGCTTACTTGGTCGGTGACGGCGTCGCGCCTTGACTGGTCGGTGACGGCGTCGCGCCATTGCCCGGTGTGGGTGTTGGCAGGTTTTCGACCACGATGGTGATGCCGAGGATCTTGTCGCTCTTGGTCATCTTCTGCGCGATGTCCAGCCCGCTGACCACATGGCCAAACAAACTGTAGCTCTTGGCGAGCGCCGATGAGTCATCGGCGGTGCAGATAAAGAACTGGCTGCCGTTGGTGTTCGCGCCAGAATTGGCCATGGCGACCGCGCCCGCGACATAATCCCCCACGACGGGATCATCGTTGAAACTGTAGCCTGGACCGCCCCTGCCAGTGCCCAGTGGATCGCCGCCCTGGATCAAGTCCAGGGTCGAGGGAGTGCTGGGGTCGAGGCCGCTGGGTTTGCCTTTTTGCTCGATGCGCCAGAAGGTCAGACCATCATAGAAGTGCTGGTTAGCGAGGTAGACGAAATTGTTGGTCGCCAGCGGTGCGTTTTGCGCATCCAGGTTGATCACGATAGTGCCAATGCTGGTCTTGACGGTGGCCACATAGAGTTTGTGCTTGTCAATGGTAACGGCCGGCTTCTGGCAGACATGCGTCTTCAGATTGCAGGGATGGACTGGTGGCGGCGCGAAAGGTCCCACGTGGTTCACGTAGAGGACGCCGACGAGGCCGCCCACGACGAGCACGGTGAAGATGGTCGAGGCCCAGGGATAGCGGGCGATAAATCCGGCGAACCCACGTGGGCGCCGCTGTTTTGCGGCTGGCACGCGCCGCGTGATTGGCCGATCGAGCGTCGTGTGGTGCGCTCGGACGACCCGCGCCTCCCGGCGCGCACGTGCGCGCTTGCTAGCTGTCTTTGGCATGCACTGCGTCTTCTTTCTCGTTCCGCCGCCCACTCCACCTCTGCGCGCCTGCCGTGACACGGGATGGCGCCGCCTGGGACGCGTGGTTTATAATACGCCCGCACGGCCGCGCGGTCAAGAAGCACGCGCCGCCAAACGGCTGCTCCCGTGCGTTTATCGAGTTATTGTCGCCGCACCCGAATCTCTCAGGAGTTTATGGCAGACCTCGCGGAAAAACTCCAGGCAACGCTCAATGCCCTGCCGCACCAGCCCGGCATCTATCTGATGCGCGATGCGGCGGGCGTCCTGCTCTATGTTGGCAAAGCGAGCTCGCTCTACCACCGGGTGCGCTCGTATTTTGGCGACCCGGGCGATCTCAGCCCCAAGAATCGCGCGCTCGTAGCCAAAATCGCCGACATCGAGTTCATCGTCGTCGGCAATGAGATTGAAGCGCTGATCCTCGAAAATGAGTATATCAAACGTCACCAGCCGCGCTACAACGTGCGGCTGCGCGATGACAAGAACTATCCCTACATCAAAGTCAGCCTGAGCGAGGACTTTCCGCGGGTGTACCGCGTGCGCAGTTTTCGCCACGATGGCAATCGCTACTTTGGTCCGTATACCAACTCCGGCGCGGTGGATGCCACCCTCGATCTGCTCAACAAGATCTTTCCGTTCCGCACCTGTCGCTACGACGCCTCTGCCTGGGCGCCGCCTCGCGGCCACGAAGATCAACCGCCGGATGGCTGGAAGCTCAAGCTGCTGCCGCGACCCTGCACCCAATACTACATCCATCGCTGCCATGCTCCCTGCGTGGCCAACACGACCCGCGCCGAGTACGACGATGTCATCCGCCAGGTGATCCTGTTCCTGGAAGGCAAGCACGACGAGGTCATTGTCACCCTGCGTGCGCAGATGGAGCGCGCGTCGGAGCAGCTCGAATTCGAGCGGGCGACGGTGCTGCGCGACCGCGTCAAGGCGGTGGAGCGGGTGCTGGAGAAGCAGAAGATCATCAGCACCACCGGCGCCGCCGACCAGGATGTCATCGCGCTGGCGGGCGGCGACGACGAAACCTGCGCCCAGGTCTTCTTCTTCCGCGGCGGACGGCTGGCGGGGCGGGAATACTTCATCCTGCAGGGCACGCGTGATGCCACGCCCGGCGAGATCATGAGTTCGTTCGTCCAGCAATTCTACGACCAGGCGTCGCATATTCCCGCCGAACTGGTGCTGGAGCACGCGCCCGAAAACGACGCGACCCTGCGCGACTGGCTGCGCCAGCGGCGCGACGGCGCAGTCACCCTCACCGTGCCACAGCGCGGCGATAAGGTGCGCCTGGTGGAGATGGTGGCACAGAACGCGCGCGAGGTACTGGATCTGCAACGCATCAAGTGGCTCTCCGACACGCAGAAGACCGCGCTGGCACTCGAAGAGCTGCGCGATGTGCTCAATTTGCCCGCGCCGCCGCAACGTATCGAATGCTACGACATCTCCAACATTCAGGGGTCCAGCGCCGTCGGCTCGATGGTCGTCTTCGAGGGGGGCAAGCCGCGCTCGGCCGAGTATCGCCGCTTCCGTATCAAGACGGTGGAGGGGGCCAACGATGTCGCCAGCCACCAGGAGGTGCTGCGCCGCCGCTTCAAGCGCCTGGGTCTGGCGGAGCGGGCGGCCGTGGAGGACAGCGTAGATGTGACTGGCGGCGCGGTGCTGGTGGCCGCCAGCGGCACGCTCGCTGACCCGCTGGACGATCAGCGGCTGGCTGTGGCTGAGCGCGCGGGCGCGGATGCTGGCGAGGGGGGGCGGTCGGGCCAGGAGGAGTCAGAGAGCCAGGAGGAGTCAGAGCGCCAGGAAGGTGTGTCAGGGGGCGATGACGCCGCCACGCTGGCGGACACCGCGTCCAGCGCTGACGCCGACGCGCTCGCGGACGCGGCGCCTGAGGTCGAAGGTGATGACCCACTGACGGACGAGGCGCCCCTGGCCGAAGCCGATGCGTCGTGGGCACGCATGCCCGACCTAGTGATCGTGGATGGCGGACGGCCGCAGCTCAATGCCGCGCTTGCCGTGCTCAACGAGCTGGATGTGCGCGTCCCGGTGATCGGCATCGCCAAGGAAGATCACGGCGTGATCGGCACCCATGAGGAGATCTACCTGCCAGCCCAGCCCGATCCACTGGTGCTGGCGCGCAGTTCGCAGGGCCTCTATCTGCTGCAGCGCATTCGCGACGAAGCGCACCGCTTCGCCATCACCTATCACCGACAGGTGCGCACCACGCGCACGCTGCGCTCGCAACTTGACGACATTGCCGGCATCGGCCCCAAACGCAAAAAGGCG
>DASYGC010000813.1:0-2912 GCA_036000225.1 Ktedonobacterales bacterium
TGCAGTTGCGGCGCGCCCTCTTGCATCGCCTGCACCTCATCCACCACCGCTGGCAGCGAGTCGTAATCCACCTCGATCAGGTCGAGCGCGTCATGCGCGACATACGGATCGTCGGCGACCACCGCCGCCACGGCGTCACCCGTGAAGCGCGTCGTGCCTTTCGCCAGCACGGGGAAGTCCGGGTTCTTGATGTCGGAGTCGGGCAGGAGCCAGACGCAGGGCATCGGGTTGACCTTGCCCTCGATGTCCTCCGCCGTGTAGACGGCGTGGACGCCGGGGTGGCGGCGCGCGGCCGTCGTGTCAATGCGGGTAATGCGCGCATGCCCGAAGGGGCTGCGCAGGATGGCCATGTACACCATGCCGGGGAGCTTGATATCGTCCGTGTACGAGCCGCGCCCGGTAATCAAGCGTGGGTCTTCGCGGCGCTTGACCGATGCGCCAAAGAGTCTAGTGACCGCCATATGGAGCGTCTCCCTTCCGCCTACTACTCGCCCGCCGCGCCGCTGGGAACCCGCGCCGGCTGTGTCACGCCCGCCTCACGCATCGCCGCCGCGGCCGACTGGACCGCCGCGACAATATTCTGGTAGCCGGTGCAACGGCAGAGATTGCCCTCAAGCTGCTCGCGAATCTCGGCGTCCGTGGGATTAGGGTTGCGCTTGAGGATGCCGACCGCGGCTATCATCATGCCCGGCGTGCAGAAACCGCACTGCAAGCCGTGCAGATCCCAAAACGCCTGTTGGATCGGGTGGTACGCGCCGCCGCTGGCGAGACCCTCGACGGTGGTGATCTCGCTGCCGTTGGCCTGCACCGCCAGCATCATGCAGCTTTTGATCGCCTCGCCGTTCACCTGCACCGTACACGCGCCGCACTGGCCCGTGTCGCAGCCGACGTGCGTGCCGGTGAGGTTGAGTGTCTCGCGCAGATAGTGGACGAGCAGCAGACGCGGTTCGACCGCGTTCTCGCGCTCCACACCGTTCACTTTGACCCGGATGGTCTGTCGCATGTGTTCCGTCCCTTCAACTCGCGCGCGTCTGCTGGGGTGAGCATCCGTGAAGTGTTCCCAGACAGCGTGTAGGCGCGGATGACATCCTCTCGCGTCCGCGAAAGAGTGCGCTACAGTGCGTCACTACGGTTTCGAGCTACAAGGCCGGCGTTGACCAGGTTGTAAACGCAGGAATCATGCGGGAATCATGCGGGAATCGCGTGGAAATCGCGTGGAAATCATGCGGGCGCGGGCATGTCTCGCTCGCTTGGCGTGGCGCAGCGTGGGGTGTCGCGCCGGGTGATGAGCGCGCCGGGGATGGTGGCGCGGGCTGCGTCCATAAGCGTGCCTCTCCTCGTGGGCGTCTGCCGGCGACGTTGCACAGGCGGGCGCGGATACAGAGACTCGGCGATAGTTACGCTCAGCGGGGAAGTATGGATGGAGTGTAGCATATCCTTTCACACCTCGTCCAAAGTTTGCGACACGAGGCAGCGCCCGCTCGCGGTATGACGCATCCGAACCTCCGGGCGTCTCCCTCGCCGCCGGACTGTTTACCCGGCATACTTTATGCGTGCCCGCTATTGCGGCGCAGGCGCGCTCCGTGAGTGTCCACATGAGCGGATACCCGGACCCAGCGACGAGCGGCCACAAGGAGGCAGCATGTCGAACCAGGACTACGGCCAGCAGAGCCAGCAGGACGGCCAGCAGAGCCAGCAGGACCAGTACGCGCAGCAGGACGGCCAGCAGACCCAGCAGGACCAGTACGCGCAGCAGGGCAACCAATTCGGAACCGGCGGCTACCAGGATCCCAACCAACAGCAGAGTGATCAGTATGGCGCGACGTCGGATCCCAACCAGCCGCTTCAGGGCGGTCAGTATGGCGCCACCTCGGACCCCAACCAGCCACTGCAGGGCGGCGGAATGGGCGGCGGAATGGACCCCAACCAGCCACAGCAGGGCGGTCAGTACGGCGCCACCTCGGACCCCAACCAGCCACAGCAGGGCAATCAGTGGGCGCAAAACCCCTCGCAATCCGGTGTTGAGGGACAGGGCTCCGGCTACGATCCCAATCGCGAGCAGCAGTCCGGCCTCGAAGGGCAGTCGGGCTGGACCCCCAACCAACAGTCCGGCCTCTCGGGCCAGGGTCTCAATCGTGACCCCAATCAACAGTCGGGTACGATGAATCGCGACCGCGACAGCAACCCGTAGGGCGCGGACCACATGTCAGTGACCTCACCCCCTAACCCCCTCTCCCGCGAGGAGAGGGGGAACTGGTAGCGCGCGTCCGGTGGAAGGCGCATACCTCTTGGTGTTACACTTCGTGCAACGGCGGGCGCGGCGTGGTCCCCTGCCACCTGCGTCCCTGCCATCCTCGATACGTTGGTCACGTTGCGCCAAGAGGAGGTTTCGCTATGGAGACACCACTTACCCCGCTCGAGTTCATGCGCCGGTCGCGCCGCCTATATCCCACCCGCGAGGCCGTTGTGGATGGGGAGCAGAGCCTGACGTATGACGAGTTCTTCCGCCGGTGTGATCGCTGGTCCGCCGCGCTGCAACGACTCGGGGTCGGCAAGGGGGACCGTGTCGCCTACATCGCGCCGAACACCCACGCGCAGCTTGCCTCTTTTTACGCGATCCCGCAGCTTGGCGCTGTGCTTGTGCCCATCAACTATCGCCTCACCGCCGACGATTTCGCCTACATCATCGGCCACAGCGGCGCGCGTGTCGTCTGCGCCCACTCCGACCAGCTCGACGCCGTGGATAGCATCCGCGATAAGATCCCTACCGTCGAGCGGTTTGTCGCGCTGGAAGGCGCCCGCGACGGTTGGCTGGACTATGAGGAGTTGATCGCGGAGGCTCCAGCGGACTTCATTCACCCCGCCATCTCCGAGCAGGACCTGCTCACCATCAACTACACCAGCGGCACCAC
>DASYGC010000814.1:0-1854 GCA_036000225.1 Ktedonobacterales bacterium
CGCTGCGTGCGCTCTGCGCGCGATTTCCGGTTGCCTACTGGCGCGAGCTCGATCAGCGGCGGGCCTATCCTGATGACTTTGTTGGCGCTCTGACGAGGGAGGGATACCTTGGCGCGCTGATTCCGCTGGAATACGGCGGACGGGGGATGACGCTGACTGAAGCGAGCATTATTGTCGAAGAGATCAATCGCTCGGGCGGCAATGCCGGCCCCTATCATGCGCAGATGTACACCATGGGCACGGTGCTGCGCCATGGCTCTCCCGCGCAGAAGCACGTCTATCTGCCAGCGATCGCTCGTGGCGACCTGCGTTTGCAGGCGTTCGGTGTCACCGAGCCAGAGGCGGGCACCGACACCGCGAGCATTGCCACTACCGCGACGCGTGAGGGAGACCACTATCGCATCAACGGGCGCAAAATCTTTATCTCTCGGGTAGGGCACTCAGATGTCATGCTCCTGCTGGCGCGCACGACGCCACGCGAACAGGTGCGCAAAGGCACCGATGGGCTGTCAGTCTTTCTGGTGGACCTGCGCACAGCGGTGGGACACGGGCTGACGGTGAAACCCATCACCGTGATGCTCAATAACGAGACCAGCGAACTGCGCTTCGACCAGGTGGAGGTGCCAGCGGATCAGTTGATCGGCGAGGAAGGTCAGGGCTTCCGCTATGTGCTGGACAGCTTCAATGCCGAGCGCATCCTGATCGCGGCGGAATGCGTTGGCGATGGGCACTGGTTTGTGGAGCGGGCAACCGCCCGAGCGCGGGAGCGGGTGGTGTTTGGGCGGCCCATCGGGCAGAACCAGGGCGTACAATTTCCTATAGCACTTGCCTACGCACATGTCGCGGCGGCGGACTTGATGCGGTTTCAGGCGGCGTCATTGTTTGACGCGGGCGAGCCGTGCGGCGCGGCAGCCAACATGGCCAAATTGCTGGCGGCCGACGCCTCCTGGGAGGCGGCGAACGTCGCGATGCAGACGTTCGGAGGCTATGGCCTGACGGTGGACTACGATATCGAGCGCAAGTTCCGCGAGACCCGGCTCTATCAGATCGCGCCCATCTCGACCAACCTCGTGCTCGCCTATCTCGCCGAACACGAGCTTGGGCTGCCGCGGTCGTTCTGATGGCGCATGGCGAGCTATCGTGTGAAGGGAGCACAGCGCATGGCGCTCAAAGACGGCTGGCGTGGACGCTTCTTCGAGGATTTTCAGCCGGGAGACATCTACCAGCATCCGCTCGGGCGCACCGTGACGACGACCGACAATGTGTGGTTCACGCTGCTGACGCAGAACACGGCCCCGATCCATGTCGACCACCACTACGCGGCGCAGACCGAGTTTGGCAAACCGTTAGTGGATTCGACGTTCACGCTGGCGCTGGTCACCGGCCAGAGTGTGACCGACGTTTCGCAGAACGTCTTTGCCAATCTTGGCTGGGATGACGTCCGGCTGCCCCATCCAGTATTCGAGGGCGACACCATTTACTCGCAATCTGAGGTGCTGGAGACGCGCCCTTCCGCCTCGCGGCCAACCGTTGGCATCGTCACGGTGCGCACGACGGGCTACAACCAGGATGGCGTGGTAGTCATCAGATTCAGGCGCACGGTGTTAGTGTACAAACGTGGATGCGGGCCTGAGATTCCCCGCATCGCGCCAGTGGCGGATCGCTGAGACCACGCCGGGGCGACCACCACGCGGCCATGGCGTGATCACGTGGGGAAACGCTGTGGCGCCTCCCCTGCGTAGGGAAGGCGCCACAGGAGCCACTGAGGTTCCCTGAGCGAGAACCGGTAGGCAAGCGTCAGAGAATCCGCACAGCCGCTAGGGCAAGAGTCCCTGCTGCTTGAGGAACGTCTTC
>DASYGC010000815.1:0-3069 GCA_036000225.1 Ktedonobacterales bacterium
GCGCTGCCCTGGGAGTTCGGTGAGCTGATCGCCGCCGTGCGCCGCGAGTTTCCCGGCGTGCTGATCTCGGCGCACTGCCACGACGATCTGGGTCTGGCCGTCGCCAATGCGCTGATGGCGATTCAGGCTGGCGCGGAACGCGTGGATTCGTGCATCAACGGGCTGGGCGAGCGCGCGGGCAATGCCGCCACCGAGGAACTGGTGATGGCCATCCGCACGCGCCACACCGATCTGGATGTGGATGTGCGGGTGGATACGACGAAGATCGTGCCCACCAGCCGTCTGGTTGCGCGGCTGAGCGGCATGCAGCCGCAGTGGACCAAAGCGGTGGTGGGCGCCAACGCCTTCGCCCACGGCGGCGGCGTGCACCAGGACGGCGTGCTCAAAGACGCGCGCACCTATGAAATCATGCGGCCTGAAGATATCGGGCTGCCAGCGCACGAGCGGCGCATGCACGTGGGCAAGCTCTCGGGCCGCGCGGCGCTCAACGCCAACTTGCGCGAACTGGGCTACGAGCTGACACCCGCACAACTCGCCCGCGCCTTCGAGTTGGTAAAGGTCGTGCTGGGCAAGAAGCGCGAGCTGGAAGAGATGGACCTGCGCCGCTGCGCCGAGACAGCGATCAATCCGACGGCGGCCGTGGCCGCGCTGCGCGTTGAGGAGACAACGGGCTGAGAGCCGCGCGGAGCCAAAGGGAGGAGTGAATGCGTACCTGGCGTCTCGTGTACTGGCTCATCACCGGTGCTCTGCTCGGGCTCGGCTTGACGCAATTCGCGGGTATGAGTCTGGGAGTGCTCCTCTTGCCGATTGGCCTGGTCCTGCTGCTCATTGGGCTGTTCGCGGCGCGGGGTCGCGAAGTGGTCGCGGGGGTGGCCAGTCTCGGAGTGGTACCGGCACTCCTCTTCGTGTGGGTACTCGTTGTCTTCCCGCCCCCGCCGGACGTGTCCCCGTTCACCTATGGCGGCGCGATGCTCTCCAGCGCGATAACCGCGGTCGGGCTGGTGGCGCTCGTCCTCGTATGGAGGGCCAGGCAGGGCGATCCTGGCCCTGCCACGACCTGACGACGGACGGGAAGCGGCGCGTGTGCGCGTGGCGCGCATCCCGCTCGCTCGGTATGCGAGCATACCCTGCCATCGGCCTACTGGGACGGCTGCGCATCCCCGAAGCCGGCGTAGTACTGGTAGATTTCCAACATCGTGCCATCGGGGTCTTTGGCCTGGAACGAGCGACCCACCCCGATATCATGCACCTCCGTCAGAATGTCAACGCCCTTGCCCTTCAGATCCTGGTAGGTCGCGTCAACGTCCGCGACCAGCAATCCCAGAATCAAGCCTCCTGGCGCGGCCCCGAGACCGGCCGGCGCATCGCTGGCCGGCTGCAGCGAGATCGGGATGCCAGGGGGCAGATTCACGAGCAGGAAAGTGTCGCTGGACATCTGCGGATCGGATTGCAAGCCAAGGGTCTCCGTATAGAAGGTCTTCGCCTTCGCCAGATCCTGGCAGAAGAGCATCACAATGCCAACCTGGTAGCTCAAACGCGTGACTCCCTTTCATCTCATGCGGCGTCAAATTGTCGCCTCCCGCATTCTAATCTCCACGTGGTCTCGCCCTTCGGACGTGGCGACGAAAGTACACAAGCGATTGGGCGGAAGTACTATCTCAAGCATGCCCAGGCGAGACGCATCCCGCCATCGAAATGCCTGTGTCTGATCCACATCGCTCAACTTGCCTTTGGGCAAGGGCCACTCATACTTCCTCCTCCAGTTCCTCGATGACCTCCCAGAGCAGTTGCGGCAGCACGCCAAACGAGTACGACATCAGCACCGCCTCGCCGCGCTGGTGGGCTCCGCGTCCATACGGTCCCAGGTTGACCACCGGCAGATCGAGCGCGCGCATCTCCTCCAGCGGCAATGAGTACGCGCCGGGCCGTGGCGCGGCCGCTGGCTCAGTCCACACCGGCATGTTCGCCGTCAGCGCCGCCGTGTCGACGCCGGCATCCAGCCGCAGATAGCTCATGTCGGAGATGTAGGGGTAGTAGGCGCGCTCGATGAGATCCAGTTCAGGATGGACGGCCATCACCGCCCGAACGGCGGCGTGCAGTGCCCCATTGGTGGCGGCGACGTGTGGGTAGTACGGCGGCGAATAGTAGACCACGATGGCCGGCCCCGTCGCGCCGCTCAGCGACCACAGGCGGCGCACCAGGTGCAGGCTGCGCTCGCGTTTGTCTAACTCGGCCGGCCAGCGCGCCCACTCGTCAGCCAGTTCGCGCGCGACCTCTTCCGCCCCGGCGTGGCGTGCGGCGCGTGCGCACAGTTCGGCGTAGGTCAGCACAACGCCCGAGCGTGGCATGTGGGGACGGGTGGGCAGGTGAACCGCCGCGTTCCAGCGCTGCTCGCAGGCGTCCAGCCGCCCGAGCACGCGCGCCAGCGCGGCATCGGCGCCGCGACACAGCCGCCGCAACAGCTCATCGGGCTGGGTATCAAATGTCAGCACATTGAGGTAGAAGAAGGCCGCGAACGGCAGTTGCACGTCGTAGCGCGCTTTCAGATCCGCCGCGCGCAGGGTCACCGGCGGTGGCGTCAACTGGCCGTGCACCTGGTCGCACAGATCGTCATTCATGGAGAGATCGCGGATCAACTCCGCCGCCAGCAGGTTGGCATCCACTCCATTGAACGGCTGACCCACATGTGACTCGCGTCCCACAATGAAGAAGCTGGGCAAGAGCTTGCCGATCGTGCCGGTGTAGACGTAGTGATGGGGATCGCCAGGATATTCCGCGGTGGTGTAATCGGTGTTGACCACGCCCAGATAGGTCAACGCGCGCTCAGCGCGCAGGTCCAGCAGGAACCGCACGGCCCGCAGCACGCCCGCCGACTCGGTCTCCTCATCGGGCGTGGCCAGGAACAGCACCGAGAGCGTCGGTTGGTCCCCGCGCGCGGCCGCCGCGGCCAGCCGACGTATGACGGCAATGTTCGCCGCGACGCCGCTCTTCATATCGATCGAGCCGCGGCCCAGCATCCAATCGCCGGGATGGGCCGCCAGATCGTCGCGCAGTCCCGGTGTCAGCGCC
>DASYGC010000816.1:0-2634 GCA_036000225.1 Ktedonobacterales bacterium
GGTTTTGCCATCCAGGCCCGCCAGCACGATCTGGGTTCCCAGCTTCGCGTACAGCGGCGCCAGCGAGGCGCGCTGCGGCAGCAACACGGAGGTCGAGCCAGCATCCGCGCTGGTCAGATTGCGCCCGAGGACGCTATCACCGGCGCCCTTGGCGATGGTCACCTGGGGCAGGCTGCCATTCGCCAGGTCGAAGCCCTCCGGCGCGCTCAGATACGCCAGCAGTTCCTGCCGGGCCAGGGCGGTCGCGGAACCGTTGTCGGTGGCCTGCCCCAGGATCTGGCCGATGGGAACACTATCGACCGAGATCGGATTCGCCGTGGTCACGGAATTGATGACCTGTCCCTTGATCCCGGAGACCTGGGTCAGTTCGCTGTCCATCGCTGGTTTATCATTGGTGCCCACAATCACGTACGAGTTGTAGGTGACCAGCGTGTCCAGCGCCTTGTTCAACTGGTCCTTGATGTTCTGTCCCAGGGCCAGGATCAGCCCGATGGAAAAGATGCCAATGTAGAGCGCCACCAGTGTCGTCACCGTGCGGGCACGCTGGCGTCCGATATTGCGCAAGGCCATCTTGACATTCGTCTTCACGCCGCGCGGCAACACGACCACGACGATCCCGAGCAGGGAGAGCACCAGGAAAATCAGTCCCAGCGTCGGGAAGGCCCGCAAGATGAGCACCGAGAGCGCGGCGCCCACCAACACCAGCAGCAGATACCACCACTTGAACGTTTCAAGCACCGGGAGCTTGCTGATTACAAAGACGATGAAGGCGAAGACCAGGCTCAGTAGCACAAGGAAGACTCCCGTGCCGACGACCGCGCCCACGGCGACCAGCAGGTTCTGCAGAATGCTCCAGGCCAGCAGGAAGAAGAGGCCCGCCAGCAGCGCCACCAGCCCCAGCGCGAGGAAGACGCTGCCCGCGCCGCGGCGTTCGGGCAACTCACGCAGCACCGCCTGTGGGCGCACCTGGCTCGCCTGGACGATCGGCATCAGCCCAAAGATGAGCGCGGTGAAGAAGCCGATGGCCACGCCCG
This sequence comes from Ktedonobacterales bacterium, assembly GCA_036000225.1. Classification (GTDB taxonomy): domain Bacteria; phylum Chloroflexota; class Ktedonobacteria; order Ktedonobacterales; family JADMIN01; genus DASYGC01. The sequence goes on from DASYGC010000816.1 coordinate 1,035, forward strand.
AGGCCACCGTCAGCGGGTCAATCAGCGCGGGCAGCTGCAGGATGATCGCGCGTTCCACGATGGCCTTCACCAGGAAGCTGATCCCCACCCCGGCCAGCGCGCCGACCAGGCCGCCCACCAGGCCCAAAAGTGCCGCTTCCAGCCCGAAGAGCGCATACAGGTCGCGCTGCTGATAGCCCGAGGTCTTGAGCATCGCGATCTCGATGCGCCGGCGGCGCAGCAGCACCTGCATCGTGTTGATGATGCCGACACCGCCGATCAGCAGCGCCAGCAGGCCGACGATCTGCAGGAAGTTGCGGATGAAGCCCACCTGCTGCTGGTTCTGCTGCAAGGCGTCTTTGGTCGTCGTCACGGTGGCCTGTGGCAGCGCCTGCTGGATGGCCGCTTTCGCCGTGTCCTCGTTGGCGTTGGTGTCGCCTGGCACATTGGCGTAGACCGCGTTGTAGGTCACGGGCAGGCCGGCGCTGCTGGGCAGCGCCTGATAGTCGGCCAGCGCGACCAGCATCTCGGGGCTGTTGAAAAAGCCCGCCGTGGCGATCACGCCGCCAATCGTTGCGGGCAGGATGCGTCCATCCGTGCTGACGGTGACGGAGATGCTGTCGCCCACATGCAGGTGCAGTTGCGTCAACAGCGCGTCGGTGACGACGACGGTGTTGTCGTGCAGCAGCGAGGCGAGGCTACCGTTGCTCGGCGTGGTGAAGACCGGCGCGCCCACCAGCGGGAAGCTGGCGGGATCGGCGGCGAACAATGAATAGAACTGCGTCTGTCCACTCGCATCGCGCGTGGTCGCTTGCTGATTGACGACGGCGGTATAGACGGTGAGCGTGCCACTCGCCTTGAGCTGGTCAAAGGTGCTCACCTGTTGCGAACTCAGGGGGGTGATGTCGCTACGCACGGCGATATCGCCGCCGTTGCCCTCGCGGATATTGCCCGTCAGCGCGCCGTTGACCATGTTGCCGACGAGCTGGAGCGCCACAATCGCCATGACCCCCACCGCCACGCAGAAGATCGCCAGCAGGGTGCGCTGCCCACCGCGCGCGAGCGAGCGCGTCGCGTACTTCCAGTACAGGCTCAGCCGTTGCATGCTACTTCCATTCCTTCCCGGGCGCGCGAGTCCACGGCCGTGTGGTTCCAGGCCACACCGCCCAACATCCTGCCGCGACTTCAAGTGGATCGCTAGTCGGTGGCCACCAATCCGTCCACGATGCGCAGGGTGCGGTCAGCGGCACTGGCGACATTGGGATCGTGGGTGGCGATGGTGAAGGTCGTTCCGGTCGCCTGGCGCAGGTCGCGGATCATGCGCAGCACGTTGTCGCCATTGGTCTTATCCAGGTTGCCGGTTGGCTCGTCCATGAAGACAATCGCGGGGTTGGTGGCGAGCGCCCGCGCCACCGCGACCCGCTGCTGTTCGCCACCGGAGAGCTGGTTGGGACGATTGCGCAGGCGGTGCTCCAGTCCCACCAGCGCTAGCAACTCGCGCGCCCGCGCGGATGGGCTGCCGGGGTGCTTGCCCACATACAGCGGCACCTCGACATTCTCCTGCGCGGTCAACGTGGGAATCAAATTGAAGGCCTGGAAGACCATGCCGATCTTCTCATTG
>DASYGC010000817.1:0-3409 GCA_036000225.1 Ktedonobacterales bacterium
AGAACCGCATGCGCTATCCGCTGGAGGTGCTCGACGCGGTGCGCGCGGTGTGGCCGGCGGAACGGCCGCTGGCGGTGGCGCTGGGCGCGACGGATTGGGCGCCGGGCGGGCTGGACGTGGACGACGCCATCAGCATCGCGGTGGCGCTCAAAGCGCATGGCTGCGATCTGGTGGAGATACTCGGCGGACAGACGACGCCGGACGCCGAGCCGCCGTACGGGCGCGGCTTCCTCACCGCGCTGGGTGACCGCGTGCGCAACGGCGCGCGCATCCCCACGCTGGTCGGCGGCTATCTGACAACCACTGGCGAGATCAACGCGATGCTCGCGGCGGGCAGGGCTGATCTGTGTATCATGGAGTCACCGGAACTGGCGGAGTTGCGGGAAGACGATGCATCGGGCACCCCAGTTGTTGACACAACATCAGCGCCAGCGCGCGAGCGCGTGGGGAAAGCCATACGCGGGGCGCGGTGACGGCAGGCAGGCGGATGCCGCGCTGGAAGCGCACCATCAAGGTCGGTATGGTCGCGAATGGCACGGTGCGAGGTTGTGCGAGGACGGGCACTGAAGATGCCCTGCTAATCCTGATTGCGGCGGAGATCTCAGCAGGTGGGCGCAGAGGAATCGGCGAATTGCGCATTGGCCCGCGCAAGCGTAATCGTTTGCACCATCAGCGATGATGGGACGCGTTACAGATTGGAATGGGGCACATGCACGGTATCGTGTCGTTGCTAGATGCTGAGCATGAAGCGCGGGTCCTGGCGTTGTGGGAGGAGCTGGGGCGTGAGTTCGGTCTGGGTGCGAGGCGTAAGACGCCATTCCCGCATCTTTCCTATCAAGGCGCGCTGGGCTATGCCGACGAGGATTTGGAGGCACGGCTGCGTGTGATTGCGGTCGAGCAGCCGGCGTTCAAGGTGACGGCGGACGGGCTTGGTGTGTTCACGGGAGCAGCGCCGGTACTCTACATTCCCGTACTGCGCACGGCCGAACTGGCGGCGTTGCAGCGACGTGTGTGGGAAGTTGGCATCCCGATGGCGAACGGGGCAGACGAGTATTTTCGTCCTGAGTCGTGGACACCGCACATCACGCTGGCGATGCATGATCTGGATGCGGAGCGGCTGGGACAGGCGATACGCCATCTGGGCACGCGCGAGTTGAGGTGGGAGATCCAAATGGACAATCTGGCGTATATCGACGAAGATGTCGCGGAGTCGAGCTTGCGCTGGCGCATCAGGTTGCGAGAGAGGGATCCTGATCTTCCCTTGGCGCGCCATTCCTGAGCGCAGTGTCCGGTCGAGTGCAGTGCCTTAGCGAAAAGGAAGGAAGGGGAGGGACGACGTGGCAAACGCAAAACCGCTGGCGATCTTCGATGGGCACAATGATGTGCTGCTGAGCCTGCACCTGCCCGAGCGGGGTAAAGGCCGCTCGTTCTTCAAGCGCGGCACACAGGGGCACCTCGATCTGCCGCGCGCAAAAAAGGGCGGGTTCGCCGGTGGCTTCTTCGCCGTGTTCGTGCCCAACGAGCCGTCGGCGCAAACGGGCCGGCCCCCCAAATCCAAGAAGGTTGGTGATCCCTACGCCTTCCCGCTGGCGCCGGCGCTCACGCTCTCGTACGCGCAGCCGGTGGCCATGGCGGTGACAGCGAGCCTTTTCAAGCTGGAGGCTGAAGCGGCGGGCCAGCTCAAGGTGGTGCGCACGGCGGATGAGCTGGAGACCTGCCTGCGCACGGGCGTGCTGGCGGCGGTGCTGCACTTCGAGGGCGCGGAGGCCATCGATCCGGGGCTGGATGCGCTATACGTCTTCCATCAGGCCGGACTGCGCTCGCTGGGGCCGGTCTGGAGCCGGCCGACCGCGTTCGCCCATGGCGTGCCATTTCAGTTTCCGCACTCACCCGACACCGGTCCCGGCCTGACTGACGCCGGCCGCGAGCTGGTGCGCACCTGCAACCGGCTGGGCATCCTGCTCGACAATTCGCACCTGAACGAGCGCGGCTTCTGGGACCTGGCCGGGTTGACGGATGCCCCCATCGTGGCGACCCACTCGTGCGCCCACGCCATCTGCCCCGTCACGCGCAACCTCACCGACAAGCAACTCGACGCCATTGGCGAGTCGGATGGCATCGTCGGCGTGAACTTCGCCACCAGTTTCGTGCGACCCGATAGTGCCAACGACGCCGACACGCCGCTGAGCATGATTGTGGATCATGTCGCCTACATCGCCGAGCGTATCGGCATCGAGCACGTCGGGTTGGGCAGCGACTTCGATGGCGCGCAGGTGCCCGCGGCACTGGGCGACGCGGCGGGGCTGCCCAGGCTGGTGGCCGCGCTGCGCACGCGCGGCTTCGATGACGCCGCGCTGCGCAAGATCGCGCACGAGAACTGGGTACGCGTGTTGCGCAAGACGTGGAAACCGCTAGAGCAGCACGCGACAGCGCAGCACGCGACAGCCCAGCACGCGACCGCTGGCGTGTAGATCAGAGGTGCTACGGTGCGAACCGTAGGTTTGGCGTGAGGATCTTCGGTTCAGACCGTACCTTCAGGGCACGGATGTTCGGTGTGGACCGTATGACAGGGCGCGCAGCGCCGCACGTATGATTCCAGGGGCGAACCGAGAGGGAGGAGGCGGGCATGCCGGACAACCAACAGCCGCTCGCGGGCAAACGCGCCGTGGTCACGGGCGCCAGCCGTGGCATCGGACGGAGCATCGCGCTGGCGCTGGGCGGCGCGGGCGCGGATGTGGCGGTGGTCGCGCGCACGGCGGAGGAGCTGGAACTGGTGGCCAGCGACCTACGCACGCTGGGCCGCAACGCGGTGGCGCTCGCCTGTGATGTGACCGATGCGGCGCAGGTGGAGCGCATGGCCGCCGCGCTCACCGATGCGCTGGGCGGCGTGGATGTGCTGGTCAACAACGCTGGCGCCTCGGGCAGCCACAAGTTCGCCGACCACTCGGACGAACTGTGGCATCGCATGCTGGCCATCAACCTGACCAGCGTCTATTATGTCTGCAAAGCCTTTGTTCCAGGCCTGATGGCGCAGCGCGGGGGCCGCATCATTACGATCGCGTCCATCGCCTCGCGCGTTGGATCGAAATACATCGCCGCGTACACCGCCTCCAAGCATGGCGTGCTCGGGCTCACGCGCGCGCTGGCGGCGGAGTTGGTGCCGTACGGCATCACCGTCAACGCCATCTGCCCCGGCTACGTCAACAGTCCGATGACGGCCGCCAATGTGGCCGGCATGGCGGCACGGACCGGGACGACGGAGGAGCGGATTCGGGCGACATTAGAGCAACTCAGCCCCCAGCAGCGGTTGATCGAGCCGGAGGAGGTGGCGGCCATCGCCGTCTTCCTGGCAATGGAGACCAGCCGGGGGATCACCGGGCAGGCCATCAATGTGGATGGCGGTTCGGTC
>DASYGC010000818.1:0-3831 GCA_036000225.1 Ktedonobacterales bacterium
TTCTTTGCTGGCAAAGATCACCGTCATGAAGTATTCATTGGGGTCGGCATCCATGCGGTAGAGATGGGTGCTGATGAAGCCCGGTATCTTCAAATTCTCGAATTCGCTGAGCGTCTGGCGAAACTGGGTTTCTGATCCGGGCTTGATGCGCAAGCGGGCGACGGTACCGTACATCGTGGTGCTCCTCTTTCGTGCTCGTGGTGGCGGCTGATGGCCGGCGGGATTGCCGGCCAGTGGTGACACCGGCTCGACACCGGCTCCGCTCGGAGATTCCGCTGTTCCTGATGCTCTCAAGGTGTGCATCCTCATCTGGAGCGGCGCCACTACCTGAGATCACTATACCTGGAACGCGCGGAGGTTACATCGTGGAAAATACGGAGTTGTGGCACGAGCCTGGTACGGAGGTGGCGAGGAGAGCGGCCCACGACAGAAGGCGGAGATGGCTCACGCGGAATCTACGGGCGCTTCTCAGTGGCCCACACGGCGATCTGGATACGGGAGGTGAAGGCCAACTTGCCGAGGATGTTGGCGACGTGCGATTCAATGGTGCGTTCGCTGACCACCAGTTCTTCGGCGATCGCGCGATTGGACTTGCCTGCGGCCACACAGCGCGCCACCTGGCGCTCGCGCGCGGTCAGCCCGCCGGGGTTTGCCACCTCGGCACGTGGGGTGGGAGGCGCGGCCAGCGGCTTCGGTGGTGGCAGCAGCGCCAGCGCCTGGCTGAGGAAAGGTGCGCGCAGCGTCGCTTCGGGCACCGCGGCGGCCAGCGCTTCGATGGTGGCGCGAGCGCGGACGCGGGCCGCCTCGGCGGCATCGCGCTGCCCGAGGGCTTCCAGCACGCGGCCCAGAGCGATATCAATGCGCCAGAGTCGGGGGATTGCGCCCTGTGTCTCGGCCAGCGCGCGGGCGGCCTGAAGCACGGTCGCCGCCTCGTCGAAGCGGTGCAAGGCGGCCAGGGTCTCACCATGCAACTGAGTCGCCACGAGGATACCAGACGGACCCATGCCCGCTGGTACCGCCGCGAGCATACGCTCGGCAATGGCCAGCGCCTCTACGAGCCGACCCCTCGCCAACGCGAGCACGATACGGCCACGCCAGGCACTGCGCTGGCTCATGGATAGCATGGGGGTGTCCGTCGGCAACAACTCGGCGAGCAGCCCTTCCGCCTGCTCGATCTCCCCCCGCGCGAGGAGCGTGGAGGTCAGGTAGCCGAGCATATGGCCGATCCAATGGGTCCCCCCAATTGACCGCGCCACCCGCAATCCCTGTTCCAGATGGCGGTGGGCGGCGTCCCATGCCAGGATATCGAGGTAGATGCTCCCCAGCGCCCAGTGAGATGCCGCCGTCCACTGCTGGTGCTGGATCTCCAGCGCGATGTCGAGCGCCGTCAGACCCGCATGCAGGGCAGCGGTGGCATTGCCCTGAAATCCCAGGCAGCAGGCCAGTGTCATATGCGCATAACTCTCCCCCGAGCGCCAACCAGCCACCCGCGCCAGCGCAATGCCTTGCCTGGCGGCATCGGTGCTCTCGGTGGGCGAGAGGGGCGCCGCGACCATGATCTCGCTCTGGTATGCGGTGCCACAGATCGCCAGGGAGGCGAAGGTGGACGAAAGGATTTGCTGATCGTCCAACGTGCGTAGCAGGGGAATCGCATCCTGGTAATAGACGGCGCCACGCGGCGCGTCACCGCTGAGCAGACTTGCCATACCCAGCAGATCCAGCGTCTCGGCGATACCACGGGCATCGTCAAGCTGGCGAAAGATGGCAAGGGCCTCCTGATGGGAGCGCAGCGCCATCTGCGGTTGATCGGTATTGAGATGCCAGTTGCCGAGGCGGTTCAGGCTGTACGCTAGCACCGCGGGATCGTCCATCGCGCGCGCCAGCGCATAGGCCCGGCTGAAATAATCGCCAGTTCGTGGGTAATCGCGCTCGGCCCACAGTTTACCAAGGTCCAGCAGGGCCTGCCATTCCATCCGCTGATCGCCGGTTTCCAGCGCGAGGCGTAGCGTCGTTTCGCCGTCAGCCTGCGCCTCCTCGAAGGCACCAGCGATCGCGTAGGCCAGGCCGCGGGCACGATAAAGCGCGGCATCCGCTGGCTGAGAGAGTTGGGCTGCCGCTTGCAAGGCGTGGGTGAAATGCTCGATCGCCGCACGCGGGGCGTGCAGCCTCAGCGAACGATAGCCAACCTGCTGGGAGTAGCGCAGCGCCCGCTCCCAGACCTGGCCTTCGTAGGCGTGATACGCCAGGTCCGCCAGATGGGCATCGACGCGCTCCACATAGAGCTCCTCCAGCGCCGCGACGATCTGGCAATGCAACGCCTTGCGCTCGCGCGCCAGCAGCTCAGCATAGATCGCCTCACGTGTCAGGGCATGGCGGAAGGCGAACTGATCGGCCGATCGCTCGACGACGAGTTGGGCGGCGATCAACTCCTTGATGAGGCGCAGGAGCTCGCCCTCATCATGCGCCGTCAGCCGTTGCAGCAGGGCGAAGTCGAAGCGTTGGCCGGCCACGGCCGCCAGCACGGCAATCTCGCGCGCCGCCTGGCTCAACTGGCGCAACCGCCCCTGCACCGCGTCATGCACGCTGCGTGGGATGCGCAGACGGCTCGCCGGTGTCTGTTGCCACACCTGCGCCGGGGAAGCCGCCTCATCGGTCGCCAGCAGGGCACGCAGCACCTCCTCGATGAAGAACGGGTTGCCATCGGTCAGCGCTTGCAGCGCATCCAGAAAGTCGGCACGTGGTGGACGCGGCAGATCGAACCGCGTGAAGATCGCGCGCAGCATGACCTCAACCTCGGCGCCGCTAAGGGGCGCGAGCGCCACTTCTTGCGCCAGGCGACCACGGTCGAGTTCCGCCAGAAAATGCCGCAGGTTGGCATCCACATCATCGCTGCGATAGGTCAGCACCAGCACCAGCGCGGGTGTGGCCAGGTGCGCGGCGCGGCGCGCCAGGGTCAGCAAGAACTCCAGGCTGGTGTAGTCGCACCAGTGCAGATCTTCCAGCACCAGCAACAAGGGAGCGTACTCAGCCTGATCGAGGAAGAACCGCACCAGTGTCTCGAACAGCCGGCGCCGCTCGCGCTCTGGCGCCAGGGCGGCCGCTGGCGCGATCCCCGGCAGACGCGCTGCCAGTTCAGGCAGCAGCTTGATCACCTCGGGCGCCGCGGTCCCGAACAGCCGCGCCGTCGCGTCGTCGGAAAGACCAGCGCACATGGCGCGCAGCAGGTCCAGCAGGGGAGCATACGGCGCGGCACGATCCGGCTCGAAACAATTGCCCTGCGCGCTGTGCGCGCCGAGTTGCGCGGCCAGCAACTTCGCTTCGGCCACCAGCCGCGACTTGCCGATGCCAGCCTCGCCTGAGACAAGCACGATAGGCCGGTAGGTGTCGTTGCTATCGCTCTCGGTCATGGCGACGGCGGGAGGGCCCATCGCGCGCCGCAACACCGCGCCAAGCGCCGTCACCGCGGCGGCGCGACCGACATAGACCGGAGAGATGACTGGGATATCCAGAGGAGCTGGCATGCGCCGGACCCTTCGCCATCGCACTGACCCAGACGAGCATGGGCATCACGTGTGGCCACGCTGATGCGCTACAGTATACGCCACATACCGCAAAGCCTCCCTATTGGCTCTTAACGCGATTGACTCTTGTCGCGCCCCAGTTCGACCGTCTACGATGGAAGCGAATACAATGCGCGCAATCGCATCGCATCTCATTCTAGCCGCGCTTTGCGGGCCACCACGCATCCAGAGATCGCCTCCGGCGAGTGAAAGGGATCCTGCGCTCATGTCCAGCCTGCTGACCCACCTCGAATGCACCCGCTGTGGACGC
>DASYGC010000819.1:0-13629 GCA_036000225.1 Ktedonobacterales bacterium
CCTTCCTGATGCGCTGCTAGGGTGTCGGCGACTGACGTTCACACGCGGAACGCCATGGCGAGACGCACACTGCGATAGCAAGGAGCGTGTGATGCGGCATGTACGGTCCCTGTATGGTATGTGATCATTGGTAGGCAGTCAATGACGGCAGGGCATGCCGGAGAAAGCAACGCGCGGTGGCAGCGCCAGTCCGATCATATGATTGGACTACGCGGCTTAGCGGGTTTTTGGGGGGGCCGAACGTTTGGCGCCGATTCCGGCGAACAAGGGTGAACAAGCCCGAATGATGGCGGCCGTCGTTGAATAAACGAAACGCGGAACCCGTGAAATTCGGGGTCCCGCGTTCTTGCCGAGGGGTCCATGTGGTGGAGATGGTGGAGAGTCGAACTCCACTCCGCCCGTCCGCTGACGTCCATTGGAGTCCCCAAACGTCCACCTATTAAGGGCGGCGCTGTCGTCAAAACGGTCGTCAGGTTCGGCAGCCTGGACACGTGACATATGGATGCCCGACGTGTCGGCGCCCGCCGTACGTTCGCAAATGTTGAACGTCATCTAGGCTCGCCGGCGTAGCTCTCATTGTCGCTCAACAGCAGATCTGACTTCTGGCGGGTGTGGTACCGCTAGTCGTCCACGAATCTACAAAGTGGTTCGCCCGCAGTGGCGTATCATGCATGACTGCTGTTCAGGCGACCGTTTGCTTCAGCCATGGTCCCGCTTTGAGTGCTGGGTAGAGCACCTGCCTTCCAAGCAGGCGATCGCGGGTTCGAGTCCCGTTTCCCGCTCCAAGCCCCATCAATTCGGGGTTGGCGCCCTCTTAAGAGACCACCCGGGCAGGTTGTCACCCCCTCCTTTCCCTCGCGTCCGGCGCGGGCAACTGCCAGTAAATTCTCTCCTCGCACCGAGCGACTGGCGTCTCCTGGCTCAAAGCAGGTAGTCGTACTGGCGCGCAAGCGCGGTGGATGGCAATTCATGCCGCCTCCGCCGGTGGGGCAAAGGCGCCGAGAGGGAAACCCTACGGCCGAGGCGCGGGAGCAGCTGAGCAAGCGGACTGCCTGATCGGCCGGGTGAGCGTTTGCATCCCCATCTGCTGCGCCACACGTTCGCGTGCCAGCGCCTCGTGGTGCGCCGCCGTGATATCGTCCATCTACCCGCACCGGCTTCAGCTCCTCTCCTCATCTCGCCTCACAGGCTTCGTTTGAGTGGGAGAATGCATGTGCGCTGGAAGGGCGCGGGCATGCGTCGAGGAGTTGCCAGGTGGCAAGCGAATCAGATATGCTTGCAGGAGCAATCCCGTCTCTGTTGTCTCCTTGTCTTGGAAGCAAGCAGAAGGATGGGATGAATGCCGCTACCTTGGAACAGTGGTGTCGTCGGCTCGACTTGGGTGTTCTTTACAGCGGAAGTCGAGAGGTGAGCATCTATGCAGCGACACCAGGGAGAGGGGATTCTCGAGAACCACCTCCTGGCAGGTACATCCGTCACATTGCTAGCACAGCCTTCGCTCGTTGGCCGAAACGGTGAGGTGAACCGGCTGACGACGCTGCTAGCACGTACGGCTCGGAGGCAGGGAGGTGCCCTGTTCCTCGTCGGCGAGACCGGCATCGGGAAGACCCGCCTGGCGCAGGAGGCGCTCACCCTGGCGCGTGAACAAGGCTTCCTCGTCCTCGCAAGTCCCGCGTATGCGCTGGAGAGTGGCCTGGCCTACGCTCCCATCCTTGCTGCCTTTGGACCATTCCTGCGCCGCCTCGACTCTGCTCGCCGGGCACGGTTGGTGAGCGGTCTGGTGGACTTGGGCCGGCTGTTCACCGACCTCCACTTGCCTGCTGCGGAGCCACTCGGCGACCCTGCGCTGGAGAAGACGCGCCTCTTTGAGACCGTCGCACGGTTGCTTGAAAGGCTCGCTCAGGAAAGGCCAGTTCTCCTCTTCCTGGATGACCTCCACTGGGCTGATCCGGCGTCCATCGAGCTGCTGCACTACGTCGCCCGGGGGGTAGCCGACCAGGCGGTGCTCTTGCTGGGCACGTACCGGGCGGAGGAGGTGGATACCGCCCGTGGTCTGCGCTCGCTCGTGACGTCACTGCGCCGTGCCGGACTAGCTGAGGAGGTGGTGCTCGCACGCCTCGAGCCCGAGGCCGTCGCCGAGTTGGCGGCCGGTATGCTGGGCAGCGCAGCCCCAGACGACCTACTCACGCTCCTCGACGCACGTGCCAGCGGCACACCGCTCTTCGTCGAAGGTCTCATCCGGGCCCTCATCGATGCTGACCAGCTCCGACAGCTCGGTGAGGGCTGGACCCTGGGCACCGACCTGGCGCCCATCGTGCCCCCAGATATCCGCGACCTCATTTTGGAACGCTTGCGGCACCTGGATGCGACCGGCCGTCGCGTCCTCGATCTGATCGCGGTCAGCGGCGGGACCGTGCCGCACACAGTCCTGCGAGAGGCAGGCGAGTGGTCCGACGAGTTCCTGCTGGAAGCCGTCCAACGCCTTCGTACGAATGGGCTCGTTGCCGAGGACCTGACCGGTGCGGAGGTCACTTACACCCTCACGCACCCGTTGATCCAGGAGGTTGCCTACGCCCAGCTGCCCGAGATGGCGCGCCGCCGCGCCCACGCCGCCACAGCAGACGCACTCGAACGGCTGCGTCCTGATGACCTCGACCGTCTCGCCCGTCACATTCATGCCGCCGGCCCACAGGTCGATCCACGTCGCGCCCTGGACGTGCTGCTAGCCGCCGGCGAACGGGCAGCGGAGCTGTATGCAAACGATCAGGCGGCGCGGCACTTCGGCGCCGCGCTGGCGCTCATCCGCGAAGGTCATCGCAGCAAGTCGCTGCCGACCGTGCTCGAACGGCTGGGTGAGGCATGGGAGCGCGTCGGAGAGACGGCAGCGGCAGCTGCGGTATGGAGCGAGGCTCTCGCCGAATACGAACAGCTAAGAGATGTGCCTGCGCAGGCTCGGCTGCGCCGTCAATTGGCCCTGGCGGAGTGGGACCGCGGTCACTTCGCCAGCGCTCAGGCGCACCTTGAGGCGGGGTTCCAGGCACTCGCTGGGCGGGAGCCATCGCCAGTGCAGGCTGACCTGCTGCACATCCAGGAGATCTTCCTGCGCCGCCTTGATGATAGCCAGGGCGCGCACGCCGTGGCACAGGAGCTTGCTACCCTGGCTGAGCAGTTGGAATCACCCAAGATCCTAGTAGAAGCCGCCCTCGCTCAGGTCGGGCTGTACGTAGAGCGTCTGGACTTCGCCGGTGCCCGCGAGGCAAGCCTGCACAGCCTGAGCGAGGCTGAGGCCGCTCACGAGCCGATCCTGGTGCAGCGTGCGCACGATCTCTTGGCCCTCCTGGCCTATACCGTAGGCGATCATGCTCTGGCTCGCCACTATGCTCAGCTCAGCCTGGCAACGGCACATCGCCTTGGTGCCCCCGTGCTCGAGGCGCATCCCCGCGTCCGTCTGGTCCTGGTTGACCTGATGGCTGGAAAGTGGGACGAAGCGGTGCGCGAGAGCGCAGCGGTCGTCGCGCTGGCCCGCCGCCTCAGCTTTGCCCGCGGGATAGCGGGTGCGCTCAGCATCCAGGCGCTGACGCAGGCCTATCGCGGCGACCTGGAGGCGGCAGCCAGGTCTCTTGCGGAGACACAGGCGGTATTCGGTGGAGGCGCCAGGCAGGATCACCACATCTTCAACCAGGTGGCCGTTGCCGAAATGGCCTTGGCCCTCGAACAGGGCGATGCGGCAAGCGCGCAGGACGCCGGGGAAAAATTGCAGGAACAGCCTACAGGCGGTGGTTTTTTCCTCCAGGCGCTAGCGCTCATCGCCGAGGCCCAGAATTTGGTGGGCGAGCCAGAACGGGCGCTAGCCAGCGCGCAGGATCTCATCACGCAGGCGCCCCCTGACAACGTCTTTGCGTTCGCGCTAGGAAGTCGTGTTGCCGGTCTGGCCCAACTGGCGCTTGGTCAGCCCACCGCCGCGCTCATGTCCATGGAACAAGCGCTGCGTGCGTTTACCGCAGCAGAGATGCCCTTCGAGGCTGCTCGCGTCCGTCTCGATTGGGCGACAGCCAATGCGTCAGAGGTGGCAGCAGCGGCGCCTGCTGCGCAGGAGAGCCTGACGACCTTCGAGCGCCTTGGCGCCAAACGCTACGCCCGCCGCGCCCGGCGCCTCCTCCACCAGCTTGGCATCCATCCACGCAGTCCCCTTCAGACGCGCCAGACGCGCTCAGATGGTGCGGCCGTCAGTCCGCGCGAACGCGAAGTTATCCGACTCGTTGCGGAAGATCTGACCAATGCCGAAATCGCCGAGCGGCTCATCATCAGTCCGCGCACCGTCACGACGCATCTGGACCGCATCTACACCCGACTTGGCATCAACTCGCGCACTGCCCTGGTGCGTTATGCTCTCGAAGCCGGACTGCTCTTACCAAACCCCTGATGACGCGGTCTGGGCTTCTTCCCATCGTCTGATCACCTCACATTACGTAGTCCAAGGGGCTCACGTTACGTAATCTACTGGACAAGTGTGGAGGCTGCTCCCCCTTATACTCAGCACATCACCACTGTTCTTCACGCCGGTGTGAGGTGCGCAGGGGAAAGCGTGGTAGCAGAATGCCAGCCCATCATTTCGTCGGGGAAGTCGTGTAACCCTGGTTCCAAGCGAGCGGTGTTACATACCAAGAAGGAACCTTTCTATGGGCCTTCCGTCTGTTTCGGCAGCAGAAATCGCAGACCGCGACCCATCCAGGAGTGCCGATACACGCCTACGGGAGCGCCAACTGGTCATGGGCCGGATACTCTGGCTGGGCGTAGCTGCCTTCGGCCTGAGCGTGCTGGCCGCAAGCCTAGCTCCCACCTTGCACCAGTTGCAGAGCGTCTGCAACGTCCCTCCCTGCACTGCGTCGCAACTGACTCCAGCGCAGGCCCGGACACTCCAGACGACCCTGCGCCTCTCGCTAGGTGCCTATGCCATCTTCGCATTCTCGGTCAGCGGGGCTACCGCCATATGCACGGTTGGTGTGAGCGCGCTGTTTTGGCGGAAGCTCGGCCAGGCCGTTCCTCTCGTGGTGGCGCTCCAACTGATTTCGCAAGGGGTCCTTGGTGCGAATGCGTTTGCCATTAACGGTCTGGTCGACGTGCTGGCCCAGGCTCATTCGCCCTGGCAAGTTCCGGGTCTGCTTCTGGAGGTGGCGAATCAGCTCTTGCTCATCTTCGTCTTGGCGCTGTTTCCCACTGGCCGGTTTGTGCCACGCTGGACGCGCTGGGCGGCAGTACTCTGGATCGTGCTCGACCTTCTGTATTTTGTGGGGCACGTCAGTTCGCCGCTGCAAGGCTCTCTGCCTCCATTTCTCCCCGTCTTTTTGGGGATGCTCCTGCTGCTGATCACTGCGCAAATCTATCGCTACCTGCGGGTTTCGACGGGCATCGAGCGGCAGCAAACCAAGTGGGTCATCTTTGGGGTCATCCTGCTGAATGTGGTGCAGCTTGTCGTATTGCTTCCAGGGATTGCCTTTGCGTCGCTGCGCCAGCCCGATTCCCTCTACGGACCGATAGCAAACCAGGTGGTGATTCTCGGCTATTTGTTGCTGCCTGTCTGCGTGACCGTTGCCGTCATGCGCTCGCGGCTGTGGGACATTGACACCATCATCAACAAAGCGCTGGTGTATGGCCTGCTCACGAGCCTGCTGGGCACCATCTATGTCTGCCTCATCATTGGGATGGAGAATCTGGTTGGCCGGTTCACTGGGCAGGCCGCCACCAACCCGGTCGTCCTGGTCATCTCCACGCTGGTGATTGCCGCGCTCTTTCAGCCGCTGCGCAAGCGCAGCCAGAACATCATTGATCGCCGCTTCTATCGCAAGAAATACGATGCCGAGACGACCCTGGCCGTCTTCAGTGCATCGCTACGGAATCAGGTTGATCTGGAGCAGATACGCGAGCGGCTCCTGGCCGGCGTGCAAGAGACCGTGCAGCCTGCCCACGTCACGCTCTGGCTGCGCGCGTCTGAACGGCGCACCGCAGACTCAGACACACCGCCCGGACACACATGAGCTGGTGCCTGCGACCAGGCATGGCCGGGGAGCAGAGGCGCAGCTCCAGTCGCCAGACAGTGGGTTATGTCAGGTGACTGATCGGAGGCATTGGGCAAGCAGCGCAAATCAGGCGAGATGATCTGCACAATGGCGCCTCTTGCATTCAGTGTTCAGAAGGCGAGTCATCACAGGAGAAAACGCAGTGTCCAGCGTGAAGGCTTCTAAGGAAGCATCAGTCATCCGCGATCATGCGTCTGCACGTCTGGGAGGATTGTCCCCCCAGCGTCTCTTGATCATAACAGGACTGGCGGTCGGTGCGGTGCTGGGATTTGGGGGAAACTTCCTTCCCGTGGGACCAGCACAAACGCTCACCTACGCCAGCAGCAGCCTCGGCATCATAATGGGGAGTGCCCTGTTAGCAGCCTGGTTTGCCGGCCAGGGCAAGAGCACGGTCGCCGTTGGATTCGCCCTGCTCGCCCTGGCCGAAGGCAGTGTCTTGCTATCTGTGTTTGCCCTGGCTGGGGGAACCCAAAGGCCGGCATTCGCCTTCGCCGCCGGGACCGCGCTCTATGTCATGGCGCTCCTGGTGGCGAGTCTGCCGCCCGTCTTGCCGATTTGGGTTCGGATACTCGGCGTGCTGGCGGCCATTCCCTTTGCAACGTACGCACTGCTATCGCTTTTGGACCAGCACCCTGCTCCCAGCGACCCTCTCGCCTCCGTCGGCTACGTGCTGCTCATCCTGGCGATCATCGGCTGGATTGTCACGGTTCTCCGCGCCACGCCGGCATCCAGATGACCCGCAGACAGTCCAGATCAGAACAGTGACATCGAAGGGGGAACGACATGAACCTGACCATTCAGGACGCAGTGAATCGTGGCTACAACCTGCTCGCCTGCACAACACTGGCCCTTGCCGGCCTGGCCTTCGGCACAGTCGTCTTCGAGGAAAGCGATCTGGCCGATAAGGTGGATGACATTGGCTTCCTGCTCCTTGGCGCGGTAGCGGTGGTCTGGTATCTGGTCGGGCGTAACCGCTTTAAGCGCTCGGCACTACCGATCGTGCTCTCCGGAGTGGCTGTGATCATTCAGATCGTAGGGTTAGCGTTGGAGCACGATGATCCCGCGTCCTTTGGCGATAACGTCGGCGGGATCTGGCTCTTTGTGCCCCTCCTGGGGTTCCTCATCGTGCAGTTCGCGATCAATCGGCGCTACCAAGCTCAGTCTACGGTTGTTATGCCTTCTGCTGAATCCTCGCACGCCCATTCCCAGAGGCAGAGTTAGCGCTCGCGCGCGAGCAAGCGCGGCATTTGGGGGACCAGATGACCAACCTGGTATCGAATGAGACACTTGCCAGCTACGTGTTACGCCTGTCGGAGTGTTCACGACTTGATCTCCCCTCTATCGGGACAAAGGCAGCGCATCTGGCTGAGTTGGCGCAGGAGGGCTTCCCTGTGCCAGTCGGCTTTGTCCTGACCGCCGATGCATTTGATCGCTTCCTGGCTGCCAATGCTCTGAATTTGGGGAGCGCTCAAGAGGCAGTAGCTGCTGCCTCGCTGCCGCCCGATGTTGCCGGTGCTCTGCTCACTGCAGCTCAGGAACTCGGCGATGTCCCTCTGGCAGTTCGCTCTTCCGCACTTGCCGAGGATCTTCCTGAGGCGTCGTTCGCTGGGCAGTACGAGACGGTGCTCGATGTGCGCGGTGAGGAGGCGCTGCTGGCTGCGGTGGGACGCTGCTTCGCCTCGGCCTTCAGCCGCCGGGTGAGTGCCTACCGCACGGCGCATGGGCAGCACGCCGTCGGCCGCATGGCCGTCCTCGTCCAGCGCCTGGTTGCGGCGGAGGCGGCTGGGGTGGCCTTTACCGCGAATCCAGTAACTGGCGACCGGGCCGAGACGGTCATCAGCGCGGTTCGTGGTCTCGGCGAACGGCTGGTCTCTGGATTGGCGACGCCGGACGAATGGATCGTGCGTGACCAGGAAGCTCGGTGCCAGGCCGCGCCAGAAGGAGCCATCACCGCCGACCTGGCGCGCGCCCTGGCCGACCTGGCGCGCCGGATCGAAGCGCATGTCGGCGGTACTCCTCAGGATGTTGAGTGGGCGTGGGCTGAGGGCGAGGTGTTCCTCCTCCAGGCTCGCCCAATCACCGCCTTGACCGACCCGGTGACCTGGAACGCCTCGCAGCCTGGCACGTGGGCACGCCACGTGCGGCTCGGCGAGTGGCTGGGCGATGCGGTAACGCCGCTCTTCGAGAGCTGGCTGCTGACCCGGATCGAGGAGCGCATGTTCGCCGACCAGCAGCGGATGGCTGGCGTTCCACCACCGCAGCCCATGCATGTTGTTGTCAATGGCTGGTATTTCTGCTCACTCAGCTTTCTCCCGTCGAGCCCTGCCGGCATGCTCTGGAGGCTACTGCGCTATGTGCTGCCGAAGGCGCTGGTCCATCCGCGCCGCGCGGCAATGGCGGTCCCGTTCACCGCCAAGTTCGGGGTCGAACTGTTCGTGCGGGAGTGGCGCATAGACCTCCTACCGCGCCATCAGGCTCTTGTCGCGCAGGGTACGGCGCAGGTGGAGCAGCTCGCGCCACCCGACCTTGTCAGTCTTATCGAGGCCCTGGCACTCATGGCTGGCGAGTACTTCACCTCTATCACGGGGGTGGCGGGGTTTGCCTGGAAGGCGGAAATGCCCCTGGCTGCTTTCTATCGCCGGCACCTCGCCCCGCGCATCGGCGGCAGCCACCAGCGGCTCCTCTGTGGGCTTGCGGGGGAGTCGGCGGTCTTCGCCAGCCATGCTGTCACCTGCCTTGATTGGTTTCACCCTACCCTGGGCGAGCGCCACGTGCCCGCTGCTACGGGTCCTGACTTCTCCATGGAGGGCCGCCGCAGGCGCGCGGAGGCGGCGCGTGTGAACGCCGAAGCCGAAGCGCGTGTGGCACTGGCGCGCGAGCCGAAGCTGTTGGCGAGATTCGAACAGCTCCTGGCCCGCGCCCAGCGCTTCGCGTCCATCCGTGAGGAGCAGGTCGCCTCCTTCACGCTCGGCTGGCCGCTCATGCGTCGTGCCCTGCTGCGACTGGGAAAGCTCCTGCGGGAGCGGGATGTCCTATCCGCCGCGGACGGCATCTTCTTCCTAACGCGAGCCGAACTGTTGGAGACGCTGGCTGCTGGAGCGCCAAACACGATCCTGGCGCCAGTAGTGGCGGAGCGGCGGGCGCGCTGGCGGCGTCAGTGCCGTCTGGCACCTCCGCTCGTCCTCGGCGCGATGACGCCGATGGCGAGGCGGGTGTTCGAAAGGACCGAGAACCTCTTCAGATCAACGGCGGACATGGTCGTCACGAACGGGCTCTCTGGCCTCCCGGCCAGTCCTGGCCGGGCAAGTGGTCCGATCTGCGTGATCCGGACCTCGGAGGAGTTCGATCGCCTCCAGCCTGGCGAAGTGCTGGTCGCACCGGCGACGACGCCGGCCTGGACACCGCTGTTCGCCCGCGCGTTGGCTGTTGTGACCGATACAGGCAGCCCCCTGGCGCATGCCTCGCTGGCTGCCCGCGAGTATGGCATCCCGGCGGTTGTCGGCACGGGCAACGCGACAGAGCGCCTGCGGGATGGGCAAGTCGTGTTGGTGGACGGGAACACTGGCGTCGTGGAGGTGCTCTCGTGACTCTTACTATTGGCAAGCAGCAACAGCTCACGCCGGAGCAATGGCTCTTTGTGCAGGAGGCGTGTGCCGCCTCTGCGGCACTGGTTGCCGCCGATCGCCTGGGAGTGCTGATACGGCTCGAGGCTGGCCCAGTCGACCCGGTCGTCCTGGCGCACGACTGCGCCATCAGCGAGCGGGGCGCACGCCTGCTCCTGGCAGCCCTGACCAGCCTGGGACTCATTGAGATGACTGCGGACGACTCATTTCAGCCTGTGATGCCCAACCTGGTCCGCTTGAGCGCACTGATCACCCGGTGGAGTACCCTCGGCGCGGCCATTCGTGACGATCGGCCCGCTGCAGCGGGCAACACACCTTTGGGAGCCGAGACCGTGTATCCCGACGCGGTTGCACACCTCGGCACCTGGTTTGCCTCTGTGGCGGAGCGGGCCGCCGACCATCTCGTCGCTGGCACCCACTGCGTCCTGGACGTTGGTATCGGAGCGGCGCCGTGGAGCCTCGCGCTGGCGGCGCGGACTCCTACTCTACGCGTGGCGGCGGTGGATCTGCCGGCGGTCCTGTCCGTGACCCGTCAGATCGTCGCGACCAGTGGCTATGATGCGCAGTTCGACTACCTGAGTGGCGACCTGTTCACCGTTGATTTGGGCCATTCCAGCTACGACCTGGCTATCGCGGGCAACCTCTGTCATCTCTTCGATGCGGCTGCGAATCGCCATCTGCTCATGCGACTCTTCGATGCCCTTCGTCCCGGCGGCACGTTGGCGATTCTGGATGCCTTGCCCAATGAGCGGCTTGATGGACCGCGACCGGTTGTCCTCTACGCGCTCGGCCTGCTGCTGCGCACGAATCACGGCCAGGTGTACCCATTCTCGACGTATGTGAGTTGGCTCCGCGAGGTTGGCTACGAGGGGATTGAGCGCATCGATCTAGCCCCGGCGCCGCCGATCAGTCTGATCAGAGCCCGCCGACCAGAAGCGGAATAGGGAGCGGAGCGGTCATCACGAGCTGTCACGTACTTCGCTGAGCGGTGTTGCATGTCGTACTGCGCTGGTGATCTCCTACTATCCGATTTCTACGTGGTGCATCCGGCAAGCTCGTGGTTAGGTGACGCATCTCAGACGAGGAGGTGCTTCAGGGGCAAGCGGCTTCAGCTATGGGTGCGTCAGCGCGATAGTCGCCTAAAGTTTTAGCAGCGCGCCACTGATGGAACGCTTGCGGCAAGCTTGGTAATGGGTGTGACACGTGGCGCCGCATCCACAACCAGCGCAATGGAAGTGGGGCGCTAGCCTATGCTTAGGAATCAGCAGAAGAGAGCCCCGCGCCCAACCTGTAGCCAGCCACGCCCTTCAGCCAAGTCGAGCAGCGAGCGATAGCGTCGAGCCTCTCCGTAGAGCCACTCGCGGTCCGCTGCCTCAATTCGGTCGATGGTCCGCCAATCTTGTGCCGCCTGCGCGAGCTGCGTCGCAAGCGCAGGCGCGCGCCCGCGGATGCGTTCCAGCTCCTCGCTCCATTCACTCGCTGCGGTTGCGCGCCGCTCCTGCCAGTGCGCGTCGCAGAGGCCCATGGAGCACGTCTCGCTATCACCTGGGAAGCGCACGGCGATGAGCCAGTCCGCTGTCGGCGCCGGCAAGGCGTATCGCTCGCCGCTCCAGCGCCGACCAGTCACGAGCCGCGGCGCGCCGTTCGCATCAACCATAATCGGGCCCTCCGCGTAGGGCACGAGACCCGCGGGGATGGGCTGAGAATACTCGACATAGCGCCCATACTCGCTGCCTGCTGAGTAGCGGCGATAGCTATGCGCGACATCGTGGCAGCGTGCTTGGTGGCACGCCTTGTTGCGACAGCCCTCCACCGCGCGGAGATGGGCGCCTGCAGGACACCACTCCGCATGCAGCCCGAGCAGCGCCGCCAACGCTGCCGTGTTCTCGATCCCATCCAGTGTGAGCATGATATGTACCTCCAGAATCGTCAGAATCGTCAGAACCGCCACAACCTCCACAGATGTCATGTCTACGCCCTGCCACTGGTGACCGTTACCGCCCCCAGCGTGGCAAGGCATAAACAGCAACCGCAAGCACCTGCTCGAAGAGTAGACCCGACACCTCAGCCACCCACTCGCGCAGGATCAGGTTCTCGCTCTGCGCGCTGCGCCCGCTCGCCCGCGTCACCGCTGCGCCCGGAAGGGTAATCAGACTCCGCAGCGCGTCGAGCGTCGGCACGATCGTCGTCTTCCACACGTTGCCAGCCTCGTCGGGTTGGTCTGGACTCCCGCCATCACGATTGCCGATGCGTGGTCGCCAGGCAGGCGTCCCATAGATGTGAATCTCGACGTACTGCGACGGCATCCGTTCGAGCATGGCAGCGATGGCATTGGCCGTCGGATACGTACCCAGTCCAGTACGGTAGTTTAGGCCGGCATGGTAGGCTGGCAGCCCGTCGCGGCCCCGGACCCGATAGATGGGTGAATAGGCGCGGATTGGCTGTGTGGGCCCGCCTCCATATGGCCTCATCGCTCATCCTCCTCGCGCGTCTGCCGGTGGTCGCACTCGGGTTCACGCTCGGGTTCGCGCTCGGGTTCACCCGCGAGTTCCTGCCCTCCCTCGTCTGCCTGCCGACAACAGGCCGGTTTTTCCTCCACGGCAACCAGGGCCGCGCGCAATCGCCGCAGCTCCGCATCACTCTGCGGCCACGGAAATGGCTCACCACTCGAAGGCTGTTGCACCTTCGGACGCAAGCGCCCATTGGCCCCGTCATCCGGCCAGCCGGGATCACTGGCGAGATAGAGCGCGTCGCTGACGAGGGCGATGCCGCTCGAGGGAGGCAGGGTGAGGAGGCCCGTTTGCCCCACTGTGCCCTGCGCCAGAAGCATGCGGGCGCGGGCGCGGCCCCAGACTTGGGCGGAGAACTCCGGATGGCGGAAGCGACTCATCCACGTCTCGTCCTCCTCAAATGGCGCACGCTCGTTGTACACATACAGCAGTCCCTCGGGGGTCTCGATCACCTCAGGATCGGCGTCGCGTGGGACCTCCGCAGGGCTCATCGTCGCCCGGCTGACGTCGCGCCTGGGTCCACGCGCGAAGGCCCCGACCGTGTCAATGAGGATGGCGCGCAACGCCTTCTGGGCAAGGTGGCGCACATGCAGCGGAATCTCATCGTCTGGTGCGATCTCGCGCTGAATCGCTGCCAGCCGGTCGTGCCACAGGTCCAGCGGTCCACGCCGTATCGGCGTTCTGGCCGCAGGTGGAGTGAACGCGAGCGTTTCCAGTATGCGTATCGACCAGCCGTGGAGCGGACAGGGAGCATCGCCGCGCTGGCCCCGAAAGCCAGCGGCGCAGTCGGAACAGCCGGTCGCAGCGAAGGGCCAGAGCGCCACACGTAGCTCGGCGTCGCTGACCCAGGTCTCGTAGGGCCCGCTGCCCGGCTCCGCTGGCCACCACCAGCTCTTGCCTCTCCGCTCTTCCTCGACCTTGACAGGCAGCAGTCCCGGTAGACCACGCGACCACTCCGGCGGGACCCAGAAGCGCACCTGGTAGCGGGCTGGCCGCATATACTGGTAGCATCCGCCAGCTGTGAGTGTCGCTGGGCCACTGCCGAGATCACGCAGGCAGGCAACGTACATCTGTCGTCCATCGTACTGCCACGCCGCGGTGAGGAGCGCATCTGCGGCTGGCGGCGCGAACAGCTCAAAGCGTCCCTGGCCCGAGGTCGAACGAATCAGCCGCTGAAGGTCGTCGGGGAGCGGATCGGGGAGCGCCATCCCATGCGCCTGCGCCGCGATCCCCCAGAGGTTGAGACCGGTACGTGCTGGCGTGTTGAAGATGGTCGGCGTCTCTTCCGGGAACCGAGCGCCAAATCGGTCGCGCAACAACAGGAACAGTGCTGCCGCCTCGCGTGGCGTACAGGGGAGGCCACCGGTCCAGGAGGGGCTGAGCAGGCGCACCTCGACCCAGCGCCCGGTAGCAGTACAC